>JASHOO010000226.1 GCA_030041035.1 Bryobacteraceae bacterium
ATTCCGTCGGCGCCTCACCGAGCCAGAGGTATTTCCCCTGTTTGGCGATTCCCACGATCTCGACCCAGGGTCCTTTTTGATTGTCCAGCCGGAAGCGCTTGCCGATAGGGTTTTGTCCCGGCCAGTAGTGTTGGGCGAGCACCTCGTTCACCACAGCCACGCGGGGCGCGGTTGCCGTATCCGATTTCGAGAAACCCCGGCCGTGGAGGATCGACACCCCGAGAGTGGCGAAATAGTGCTCGTCTACGGTGGCGGAAAGCAGAGTGACATTTTCCTTTCCGGGCGCGAAGTGATAACCTTCGGGCAGAATCGTAGCGAAGTCGAGCGAGGTCCCATCCATGGGAGCCGAGGAAGTAAGTGTTGCAGATTTTACACCGGGGACGGAGCTCGCGCGCTCAGCCACCTGTTGAAAGAACTGCTTAGTCTGCTGATCGGTATAACGAACCAGGCCGGGATCGAAGCGCATCATGAGGAGGTGGTCGGTGCGAAAGCCCGGACCGGCGAGCATGTCCTGCTGAAATCCGCGGAATACCAGCGTCGCCACAGTCAACAGCAACAGGGAAACGGCCACCTGCCCTACCACGAGCAAATTGCGACCCCAGAGCCGCTTGCGCCCGGGAGTATCCGCGCCGGCCGTGCGGAGTGCGCCGGCCAAATCCGTGCGCGTCGTTTGCAGCGCAGGCATCAGACCAAACAGCACCGTACTCAGGATCGCAACAACGAGGCTGAACAACAGCACACGCCCGTCGAGTTGAAATGGCAGTACGATGGGCAGATCGCTTTCGATCGGTATGCGGTCGAACAAGGTCACGTAGGCGGAAGCCACACCGAGGCCGAGCACTCCTCCGGCAAGCGCAATCAGCAGGCTTTCGGTGAGCAACTGCCGGATGAGCCGCGGGCGTGCGGCGCCGATGGCGAGGCGCATGGCAATTTCGCGCGAGCGAACACGCGAACGGCTGAGCAGCAAGCAGGCAACATTGGCGCAGGCCACCAACAACACCCCAAGGGCAAGCATTCCCAGCATGACGATAAACTTGGTATTTTCCTGCTGCTGCGTGGTTCTTGCCTGAAGCTCCGTGCGCAGCATGACAGTTTGATTCCGATTCGTATCGGGGTAGGCGCGCTGCAAACTGCTGGCGATGACAACCAGCTCAGCTTGCGCCTGTGCCATGCTCACGCCGGGTTTGAGGCGGCCCTTCACGGTAAACACTCTCTGATCGCGCACCTGGAGCTGGTTGGCGCCGCTGCCGGTGGCGATGCGATTCCACATCATTACCGGGATATAAAAGGCGGGCCGGACCACGGTGTCCATTCCGGTGAATGGAGCGGGCGCGAGGCCAATGACGGTGAACTCGACCCCATTGAGCTTCACCTTGCGGCCGATGATGGAGCGGTCGGCGGCGAGATCCTTCTCCCAGAAATCGTGGCCCAGAACGACGACAGCATCGCGGCCTTCCACCTGGTCCTCATCGGGCCGGAACGAGCGGCCGAGTTCCGGTTCTACGCCCATGACCCGGAAGAAATTGCCGGTGACGAGCATCCCCAGTTTCATCTGCGGTAACGCGTCGGGCGCCGGACTGAATCCGAAAGTGTTCAGCCGGTAGGCTACCAGACCCGCGAAGCTCTTGCTTTGGTCCCGGTAGTCCACGTAATCGCGGTAGGAGCACAGGCCCAGGCGATCGAGGATGTAGCCCTGGGCCCGCGCGGCTACAGTAACCACTTCGCTGGGACGGAGCACAGGCAGCGGGCGCAGTATCAGGCCATCGGCGAAGCTGAACATCGAGGAATTGGCGCCGATCCCGATGCCCAGCGACAGCACGGCCACCACGGTGAATCCCGGGTTTCTAGCCAGCATACGGTGGCCGTACCGGAGGTCCTGCCAAAGCCGCTCGAGCCATGCCCAGGCCCACACGGAGTGCGTCTCCTCTTTTAACAGGCGTTGCGCGTCAGGCGGCTCGAAACTCATGATGACCTCCTCTAGCTGGTGACTGGCGATGGAGCTTTTGCCAGTAAAGTGCAATCGCAAGGCCAGGCCTCGAATGCGTAGAGTAAAAGGGCGCTATCTCATTCAAATGACGGCAGTTTATTACGACATGAACCGATTGCAAGCGGCTGAACCGCGACTGGGGATGTGTTCGTTGCCGGACAGTCGAATTTGCGAAATCAGGAAACTGGAGCGGCGGTGTCAAGCGGGTGGTTCCCGGTACAGCCCGAATTCCGATAACGCTGGACAAACGGGGCATTGGTTGATCCGTAGCCGGAGCCCGGTTGCGGTTACGGGCTCCGGCGTGCGGATGAGGCGGCAGGAGCCGATGCTGGTGGCTGCGGCGAAAGGCTTCCAGGCGCCCGAATCCCAGCGATCGAGCGCGAGTGCCTCGATGCGCTGGCCCAGGCGGATGTTCTCGCGCAGCAGAACGACATTGAAGGTTGCGGGGCGATCGAGTTCCATCACTACTTCGGGAGTGGTCACGGAATCATCGGTCGACCAGTAGGTGTCGCGGTCGCCATCGATCAGGTTGGCCGGACCAAAGGCGGGATCGTGGCCGCGCACGGTGGCGGTGGTCATACTTGCACCCGCGGCAAGGTTAGTGGCGAACGTTGATTGGAGATGTTCTCCAAAGCGGCGCAAGGAGGCGACATCATTCTCATAGAGCAATCCGCGGCGATCGGGCGGGATGTTGAGCAACAGGCTGGCGCCGCGGCCGGTGGACTTGTAATAGAGATCCACAAGCTGCGCCGGTGTTTTCACTTTCGTGTTCTCCTCCGCGTGCCAGAACCAACCAGGGCGGATCGACACATCGCATTCGGCGGGCATCCAGTGGGAGCCGTGACGAGTACCGGTTTCGCCTTCTTTCTCCCGCACGTATCCGGGAGCGGCCGGTCCGCCGTCTACGCCTACGGGATCGTACGTAGCCCAGCAGGTTTCCGCCGCGTAGCCCGATTCGTTGCCGACCCAGCGAATATCTGGTCCCACGTCACTGAAGATCACGGCATCCGGTTGGAGCGAGCGCACCATGTCCCAGGTGTGGGGCCAATCGTAATAGGTGCGTTTATCGATGAGGCGTTTTTCGCGAGCGCCGCCGTAATAGCCGTCGCCGCCGTTGGCCCCGTCGAACCAGACCTCGAAGATAGGACCGTAACGGGTCAACAACTCGTGCAATTGTGCCCGATACAATTCGACGTATTCAGGCTTGCCGTAGAGCGCGCTGTTGCGGTCCCAGGGAGAGAGATAGACGCCGAACTTCAACCCGCGGCGGCGGGCGGCATCAGAAATCTCTTTGACCACGTCGCCACGGCCATCGCGCCAACGGCTATAGCGGACGGAGTGTTGGGTGGTATGCGTGGGCCACAGACAGAAGCCATCGTGATGCTTGCAGGTGAGGATCACGCCACGCATTCCGCCAGTGTGAAGCGCGTCGATGATGGCATCGGCATCAAAAGCGGTGGGATAGAAGAGTGATGGATCCTCGTCACCGTAGCCCCACTCTTTGCCGGTAAAGGTGTTCATGGAGAAGTGGAGGAAGGCGCAGCGCTCGAGTTCGTGCCATTGGAGCTGTCGCGCGGAGGGAAGTGCGCCGAAGGGCGCGAGGCCTTTGGCTGACCTCGGTGAGCCTGCCGCAAGAGCAGCCGCGAACGGCGCTCTGAAAAGGAAGGTTCGCCGCGAGGTTCGACGCCCGCCCACAAGACGATCATACAGCGCCGGAGTCCGGCGCATCGGGGGGAAGCCGGCGACGGGACCGCGATATTACTTCGCGCGTGCCAGCGTCAACTTGCCGGTGACCTTAGTTCCGTTGGTTGTGAACTCAAATTCGCCTTCCAGCCGGGCCTCGCTGACCACGTTCAGCCGCACGGTGTAGGTACGTTTTCCGGAGGCCTCATCTTCCTCGGGAGCCGTGAATTCGAAGCTGAGCTTGCTGCTCTCGACAACGCCTTTTTCGATCGGATACTGGTCCTCTCCTTCTTTTCCGGCCGTTCCGTTCACCGATTGACCCTGCTGCTTGAACTCGGCGCTGACGCGTACCACTTGCGAATCGCCGTCGGGCGTCTTGAGCTCCGCCGAGCCGCTCCACTTGCCGGAAACGTCCGCTTTTGCGTAAGCGGTCAACAGAAGCAGCGCTGTTACCGATAGAAACAGTTTTCGCATGCGCGTCACCTATGCAGTTCGAGCGCCAACAAAATCACCCGTGTTTTCCGGGACCGGCGCCGTTCTGAGTGTCCGCTTTTGAGAACCGGTACTCCAAAACCGGACACCCCTTGACATTCTACCTAAGCGCGCTTATGCTTCAGCTAGAATGTCTACCGGAATGCTGAACGACAAGGTCGAGCTGTTGCAAGGCACGCTCGACATGCTGATTCTTCGCACGCTGCTGTTTGGCCCGGCGCACGGCCACGCCATCGCCCACGCCATCGAACGCGGCTCGGAAGAGGTCTTGCAGGTGGAACACGGATCGCTCTACCCTGCACTGCATCGCCTGGTGAAGCAGGGCCTGATTGCGGCGAAATCGGGTGTATCGGAAAACAACCGCCGGGCCAAGTACTACAGCCTGACCGCGAAAGGCCGCAAGCACCTGACCGCCGAGAATTCCAAATGGGAGCGCCTCACACAGGCCATTGCGCGCATCATGCATCCCGCGGAAGAGGAGGTCTAGCCATGATGTTCGGACGCCACCGCGCCGAGCAGGAGCTCGACGACGAGATTCGCGATTACATCGAGCGCGAAACGCAAGACAATATCAGCGCCGGCATGCCGCCCGCCAAAGCGCGCCAGGCGGCGCAGCGCAAATTCGGCCGGCCCGTCCTCAATATCAAGGAAGACACGCGCGCCGTGTGGGGCTGGGTGTGGATTGAGCGCCTCGGGCAGGATCTCCGTCACGGCATCCGTCTGCTGGCCAAGAGTCCCGGGTTCACTCTCATCGCCGTCGCGTCGCTGGCCATCGGCATCGGCATGAATTCCGCCATTTTCTCTCTCGCCGACGCGATGTTGCTTCGTCCGTTGCCGGTCCCGCACGCGGGCGATGTGCTGACGGTCCATTCGGCTACGCTCAACGGTCCGGGCGGCAGCTCCTATCGCGACTATCTGGACTTTCGTGATCACAGCCGGAGCTTTCAAGGGCTGGTCGCGTTCACCGATGTCGAGGTCGGCCTCAGCGCGCGGCCCGATGCGCTACCCCAGATGAAGTACGGCCTGCTGGTTAGCGGAAATTTCTTCCGCGCGCTGGGCGTCGAGCCGGAGCTCGGGCGCAGCTTTCTTCCCCAAGAAGACCGGGTGCCGGGACGGGACGGCGTGGTGGTTTTGAGTCATGAACTTTGGGAGCAGGAGTTTGCCGCCGACCCCGCCATCATCGGCCGCAAAGTGCGGCTGAGCGGAATCGACTTCACCGTAGTCGGCCTGGCGCCCGAGAAATTTACCGGACTGGACCTGTATCTTCACCCGGAATTCTACATCCCCATCATGATGGCGCCGCGCATGCGCACCCGCTCGGATGATCATGTGCTCGATTCGCGCAGCCAGCGTGAACTTACCGTCAAAGGCCGTCTCGGACCCGGTGTCTCACTCGAGCAGGCACGGGCCGAACTTCAAGTCATCGCCCGGAACCTCGAGCGCAGCTATCCCGACACGAATCGCAACGTCGGCGTGATGGTCAACACCGAGTTGCAGGACAGGATTCGCCAGGACCCGATCGATTCCGAATTATCTGAAATGCTGCTGGCTCTCGCGGCCGCCGTGCTACTTGTGGCGTGCGCCAATGTAGCGAGCCTGTTGCTGAGCCGTGCGCGCGTGCGCTCGCGGGAAATCGCCCTGCGCCTCGCCATCGGCGCCGGTCGCCCGCGCCTCATCCGCCAGTTGCTGACCGAAAGCCTGCTCATTGCCGTGGCCGGCGGAGCCGCGGGGATCGCCGTTGCGTACGCCGGGGCGCGCTTCTTCAACCGCATCGACATCCCTTCCGATCTGCCCATAAAAATCGACGTACAACTGGACCACCGGGTTCTGTTCGTCAGCCTGGCCGCCTGCGTCGCCAGCGCGATCCTGTTCGGTCTGGCGCCTGCGGTGCAAACCACGCGACCCAATGTGGTGGATGCGCTCAAAACCGCGGGCGAAGACGCGCCGGCACGCCGCCGCTTACTGGGCCGCAACATCCTGGTGACTGGACAAGTGACGGTCTCGATGGCGCTGCTGCTGGTCGCCGCCACTCTGTATCACGGGTTTCGCTCCGTCCTGGCCGGGGGCCCCGGGTATCGCCTGGATCATCTGCTCATGATGAGCTTTGAACCCGGGCTGGTTCACTACAACGAAGCGCAGTCGCAAGAATTCTTCAAGCAAGTCGTGGATCGCGCGCGTTCCGCCGCCGGGGTCAAGTCGGCGGCGCTCTGCTCTGTCATTCCCATGAGCCCTGGCCAGGAAGGCGTCACCATCATTCCGGAGGGTTATCAATTCCCCAAGGGCAAAGAGAGCGTCGACGTCATGTCCGATACCATCGACGAAAATTACCTCGATGTCATGCGCATCCCGATCGTTCGCGGCCGCGCGTTTCGCGTGACCGATACCGCCAATTCTCCCCGCGTAGCCATCGTGAACCAGGAACTCGCCAAGAATTACTGGCCGGGACAGGACGCCATCGGCAAGCGCCTGCGCTTGGATGATCGCAATGGTCCGTGGGTCGAGATCGTCGGCGTCGCCAAGACGACCAGGTATCTATGGTTCGCCGAACCGCCCACCGAGTTTCTCTATTTGCCGCTCAGCCAGCGCCCGCAGGGGAAAGTGACGCTCCTGGCCGAATCCTTCGGCCCTCCGGCCGACCTCGTCTCTCCACTGCGCGAAGTCGTGCATGGATTGGATGCGAACCAACCCATTTTTGATGTCCGCACGATGGAAGATCTCTATCAAACGCGCGCCGTGTCGAACCCGAACATGATTATCGAAACTGTGGGAGCCCTGGGTCTGGCGGCGCTGATTCTGGCTTTGGTGGGGTTGTACGGCCTCGTCGCGTACACCGCCGGGCGGCGCACGCGGGAAATCGGAATTCGCATGGCCATCGGTGCCGAGCGCAGCACCGTGCTGCGGATGGTGATGCAGCAGGGACTGCGCCTTTCTCTCATTGGAATCGGCATCGGCCTCGTGGGTGGTTTTGGCCTCGAACGCACGCTCAATGCCATCTTCTCCAGTTCCGGGACCGACTGGTCCATGTACCTGCTGGTTGGTCCGGTGCTGCTTGCCGTGACTCTACTGGCCGCCTACGTGCCTGCGCGCCGCGCCTCACGCGTCGACCCGGTGAAGGCGCTGCGTTACGAGTGAGCCATAGCAGCAGCCGCGAAAAAAAGTGCTTCAAGGGCTATTGACAAACATTTTAGTTTAAACTAAATTATCATTCGATGATGCCCGCGGCCCTCGAGGTGCTCGCTTCGCCCCGCCGCCGCGAGATTCTGCGCCTGGTTTGGAACGAAGAACTGGCGGCCGGAACGATTCATCGCGCGATGCCGGATGTCACATTCGGCGCGGTTTCGCTACAGTTGCGGGCGCTGGTCGAGGCCGGGCTGGTGGAGGCGCGCGCCGAGCAACGTCACCGCTTCTACCGCGCGCGGCGCGAAGCCTTTGGCCCGGTGGCCGAAATCCTGGAACGCATGTGGGACGACAAGTTATGGAAGCTCAAGCTGGCGGCGGAGCTGGAAGAAACGCGGCGAGGGCCTAAGCCGCGCCGGAACCGTACGACAAAAAAACGCAGTGGAAAAAGAGGACGCTGAACGATTTATGCACGAACTGCCATACCAACTCGAGCGGACGGTCGTGATCCAGGCCAAGCCGGAAACCGTGTTTCGATTTTTCACCGACAGTGCGCGGTGGGCGAGCTGGTGGGGTGCCGGCTCGACCATCGATGCCCGGCCGGGCGGCAAGGTCTACATCCGCCATGCCGATGGTATCGAATCGATGGGCGAAGTGATCGACGTGCGTGACTGCGAGCGGATCACGTTCACCTATGGATATGTGAGCCGTAACCCAATCCCCCCGGGAAGCTCGCGTGTTACGATTCGGCTCGAACCCGACGAAAACGGCACTCGCGTTCACCTCCTGCATGAATTTGCGGAACCTGGCCCGCGCGATGAGCACGTTCAAGGCTGGCGCTTCCAGTTGTCCGTATTCAGCAACGTAGTCGCGAACGAGGTCTACGCAGACGCGGCCAGCACGGTAGATGCCTGGTTCGACGCTTGGGCCATTGCCGACGCGCCCACGCGCGACGATGTTCTTGCGAAGATCGCTGCAACTCACATCCGCTTCCACGACCGCTTCAGTCTGCTCGAGGGACTAGCCGATCTGACCGCTCACATCGCTGCCTCGCAGCGCTTCATGCCGGGCGTCCGGCTCCAGCGCAAAGGAGATGTTCGCCATTGCCAGGGCACCGTGCTCGCGGACTGGGTCGCGGTAGACAGCAACGCACAGCCGCGCATGTCCGGGACCAATGTCTT
This sequence comes from Bryobacteraceae bacterium, assembly GCA_030041035.1. GTDB lineage: Bacteria > Acidobacteriota > Terriglobia > Bryobacterales > Bryobacteraceae > QHXW01. The sequence continues at coordinate 8,461 of JASHOO010000226.1, forward strand.
CGTATTCCGCGCCGATGCCAAGATCGATTCGGTGACAGGCTTCACCAATCCAACCAACGCTTCCTAAAGACAACCAGAAGCGCAACGCGCCGTCGGATAGTTGCCGTACCGATGCGGACGGCTTAACGATTCCGTAACGAGGGCCTTCGCCCGCTATTGACTTGCGGGAACAAATTCCGCATGATCATTTGAACACTCCGGTCGCTGTGGACCGGCGACTGTGTGCGGGCGCCGCCGCGCGCCATGCCGTAGGAGGTTTTCGA
>JASHOO010000003.1 GCA_030041035.1 Bryobacteraceae bacterium
CCGTTGATCACGACGGCCAGGACCTTTTCATTCGCACCGAGTTTGGAACGGGCGGCGGCAACGAAGGATGCACGCATGTTCGGATGAAACATCAGCTCGTAGACATTGATACGCGCGAGAAACGCCAGCCCGCACGTGAGCACTGCGCCCAGCGTGGGGAGCACGCGCCGCCACTTGCGCGGCTGCACCTTCCAATAGCCCACCAGAGCCGCGAGTGCTGCCAGCGCGGCGATCACCGTGACGATCCCGCGATACCGGCTGACGACGAGAGCCATGGCCAGTTCGCGCGCCCCCTGCGCGCGGAACGGGCGGATCACATAGATCGGATACCCGACTGCGAATAGCGAGGCCACCAGGCAGGCGAGCAGAATGACAACCAACAACCAGCGAGACCAAGGCATTTGGACGATGCTACCGGAAAACCAAGTTGCCCGACAATAGTGGAAAGCGGCTAGTACTTTTTGCGACTTCCTTTCCCGGAATCCCAGGGCTTTTCCTTGCGCACCAATGCAACCGATGAAACGAAAGGCGTTGGCAGACGGCCCACGAATTGCGCGTTCTCCGCCGTTCCGGGAGGATTCATGCGTTTTCTGGCGATGCTTGCTCTGTCCCTTCTGGCGGTGCAGATCCGGGCCGACGTTTTCGACATTTCAGCGTCCGAGCAAGGTTGGGTATGCAGCCCCGTCGGGACGGCATTCTGTTCAGCCAGCAACAACGGAGCATCCCCGGCTAACGATTATAGTGCCGCCGCCGTATCCCTCCCCGACAATACAAACCTTACACAATTCAGGAACTGGTTCGAATTCGCTATTCCGGCCTTGACCGGCGGATCCTTGGTCTCCGCCACCCTCAGCCTGGATGATGGGGGGCACGACGGAGGCGATCTGACGTACGACGTCTACGGCCTGAGCGGCCAACCCCTGGTTTTCACGGATGTGAATTCCAGCGGACCATTCTTCGGATCGGTCGCCACCAGCGATGCTTCGTCCGCCACCATCATCACCATTACGTTGGACGCCGCCGCCTTGGCGGCAATCGGCGCAGCCCAGGGCGGCAACATTTTCATCGGCGGGATCGATTCGGGCGAAAGCGTCACAGACCCGGCTACAGTAAGCCCGTTAGACGATTTTGTGGGCGACTTTGGGAGCACCCTGGGCGACTCTTTCAACACCCTCACCCTCACGACCGCTGCCGCAACTGTTCCCGAGCCTTCTTCGCTGCTGTTACTCGGCTCCGCTGCCCTGCTGGCGGCATGGGGCGCGCGAAAATCCGTGAAACCGCGCCGCGAGCGGCAATCGTAGCGCGCTATCGGGAGAGCTTCTCCGCAGCCAGTTTCGTGCCTTCGACGCTCGCGCGGATCTTCGTGAAAGCGATATCGCGCGAGGTTGAGGTATCGTCGGCGAAGGGCGCGCGGAAGGGACGGATCACGTAGATCGGATAGACCACGCAAACGAGTGAAATCACCAGACAGGCGAGCAGAACGAAAACGAACGTCCCACGAGACCGAGGCATTTGGACGATGCTAGCGGAAAAGGAATGGGGCGGACAATAATGGAAAAGGGTTAGCACGCCCGTGTTTGAAACCTGCCTGAAGTTCACGACGGTCGACGAGCTGGGCGGCAGTCGAACCAGCAGTACCCAGTATGTCCGGGGCAGGAGCTCGCGAAGTGAATGGAATGATGGGCGGTTGCGAGCCTGTATCCGGTGCCTCGAATCGGGCCTCAATTTCTTTCTCGATGTGGACGCTCGCGTGTATACCACCCACCGCCCGAAATACGCGGGACAGCCCCTGGAGCATTCGGGTTACGTGACCCAGATCACGAGTGAAACCATCGACACCGGCGATCGACAGGAAATGTTCGGCTACGTAGCACGGCACGTGATTTCGCGGAGCACGACTACGCCCGATCCTGCCAGCGGCCAGGAACCGCACGAGTCGGAGATCGAGGGGTGGTATATCGATCCGCCCGCCGCATGGTTGAAGCTGTATCCGGCAAAGCCAGGTGCGCGCTGCTTCCTCAGCGCCCACGTCCGTGGTCGCGGTGTGGATGAATTCAAGGTCAGCCACACGGGCCCAAATGAAACCGGATTTCCGCTGATCACCACGCGGACCAGCCGGTCCAGGTTTCGCGACCGCGATGGCAGTTTGCGAGAGCACCAGTCGACGCACCGCAGCGAGGTCACGGAATTCTCCGAAGCCGATCTCGATCCCGTACTATTCCTGCCGCCGCGCGATTTCCGGCGCGTGTTGCAGTTACCGGGTGAACATCCGTATCCGCCCGCGCTCCGTTGGCGCATGCGTTGGGAGATGCTCCGCGACCTGTTGGCCGGGTTTTAGCGGCGTCCCAGCTTCTCCGACGCCAGCTTCGTGCCTTCGACACGCGCGCGGATCTTCGCGAAAGCGATATCGCGCGAGGTGGAAGTATCGTCGGCGAAGGGCGAGAAGCCGCAGTCGTCGGTCGAGCCGAGCTGTGACACCGGAATGATCTCGGCGGCGTCGAGGATGCGGTCGCGTACCTGCTCGGGCGTTTCGATCGCCGGGTTGATGGGATCGATGACGCCCACGAAGATCGTCTGACCGGGCTGCATATGCTGGCGGATGATCTTCAGCACGTGCACGGGATCTTTTTCGCTTGCGAGTTGAATATAAAAGCGGCCCACGCGAAGGCGGAAAAGGACCGGGAGCAGGCCGGCATAATCGACATCGGCGCTGTGGGTCGCGTCCCGATCGCCACCCGGGCAGGTGTGGACGCCGATGCGGCGCCGCTCATCGGGCGAGAAATGATCGAGCACTTTGTTGTTCAGCGCTACGAAGTTTTCGAGCACGCCGCCGGAGGGATCGAGCTTCAGCGAGAGGCGTCCCTCGGTGAAATCGATCTGCACGCTATCGGCGCCATGCACGAGACACCGGCGTATGTCGGCCACGGCTTCGTCCACCAGGTCTGAGAGAAACGCTTCGCACGAATAATCCGGAATGCCGGAGGCGGGATAAAGCAGGCTGAGCGCGGATGCCGAAATCACGGCCTGCTTGAGGGGCGCGTCGGTCAGCCGCCGCGCGGCCGCGAAGTACTGCGAGGCATAGGTGGCGTAGTGGAACGGCCCGCCTATCAACCGCGGCAACTGGCGCGTGTGGCCGTCGGCGAAAGGAATGATCACGCCATCGGGCGACACGCGGGCGAAGCCGGCGAGCGGATAGGTGGCGAAGCTGGGCTTGGTCTGTTCGCCATCGGTAATGACGGGGGAACCGGTGGCTTCGAAGCGCTGGATGGTGTCGCGTAGCGCGGCCTGGGCAAAGCGGTCGAATTGTTCCTGGGAGAGGCGGCCGTCGAGTTTGTCGCCCCAGGCTGCAATCAACTCCGCCGGACGGGGGATGCTGCCGATCGGTTCAGTGGGGATGAGCATGGGTGGTGATTAGCATAACCTAACCGAGACCGGCATCGCGCACAATAGTCCAAAAAGATTACTGGCGCGCGGCCCTTTTTCCATTGGTAAATTCAAGCTCGAAACGGTACATCCGTTCCAACTCGAAACAGACCGTTGTGTGGCAGTGTTCCAATGCGAAACATCGTCTGCGTCTTCGCGAATCGCCGCGCTGAAACTAAGTGGTTTGACTGATGTAGTTCCCGTGGCCCAGGCGTTGCAATAGTTCTTGTGCCCGGCAACAAAACGAAGCGTAAATCGAAACGCCGGGCAACCAAGAACATGCGACTACAGACAGCCAAAACTCGCACCCAACCAGCGGCCGCGCGGCGGCGCAACAAAGTTTCGAATGCGGTCCGGGACCGGATCGTGCTGGATCATCTTCCCCTGGTGAAGGCGATTGCGGTCCGCGTACACGAGAACCTTCCGGTGCACGTGGATCTGGACGACCTCATTCACGCGGGCGTGTTGGGCCTGTTTGACGCTGCAACCAAGTACAACCCGGCGAAACAGGTGGTCTTTCACAGCTACGCGAAGTACCGGATCAAGGGCGCCATTCTCGACAGCCTGCGGCAGCTCGACTGGGCTTCGCGCGACCTGCGCAAGCGCCAGAAGATGGTGGAAGCGATCACGCGCGAGCTGGCGGAAAAACTGAAGCGTACGCCGACCGAAGCGGAGATCGCCGAAAAGCTGGGGGTGGGCGTCGATCGCTGGCGGAAGATGGTGCTGGAGCTGCGAACCGTGGGATTGATGTCGGCATCCAGCTACGCCTCGGACCGGGAACAGAACAGCGCGCCGGAGTTCCCCGCCTCACGCGAGAGCCAGCCCGACAACATGTGCGCGCATGAGCAGTTGCGCCAGGTGCTGGCCGTGGCCGTGAAGACGCTGCCCGAGCGATATCAGAAAGTGGTTACGCTTTACTACTCCAAGGAATTGACAATGAAGGAGATCGGCAGCATTCTAGGCATCAACGAAAGCCGCGTCTCGCAGATTCACAAGACGGCGCTCGAGAAAATGGCGGCGGCGCTGCACTCGGCGGGAATTCATTCGACGGCAGCACTGGTGTAGCCGCGGGCTGTCAGTTGGGCTTCGCGGGGAGGAACTCGGTCAGCGTGCGGCCATATTGTTCATACGTGCCGTGGTGGGAAAACGATTCGGCCATAATCCCGGTGCCGCGCTTGAACCAGACGTACAGCGGCCCCTGGCTCCAGGAACACTTCAGGCGATAGGTTCCCGCGAGCCCGGCGGGATGGTCCGCGGAGACCATTCCCTCCACCAGCCAGCCCCAATCCTGCGGATTGCCCCATTGGCGCCCTGGCTCCAGAGGAAAGCAGAAATCCGGCTGGGCAGTGCCGGCGTTCAACTCACGGCGGTAGTCGGGAGTCAGATCGAGTTTTACTATGTCCCATCCTTCGTGCAGGGCGTATACACAGTCGCCGTGAATCAGGTAGTTGGTCTGGTCGCGTTGGGCGATCCATCCGCCGTCTGAAGTGCCGCGCTGCTCGACGCTCATGACGACCACGGTTCCTTCGGGGATCTGGCGGTGTTCCATGACCGTCTCGAAGGTGGTCCAATCGTGAACCGTGGGCCTCGCGGAGTCGCCGCTCTTGCTGACGTGCGCGTAAATCCAGCGGTTGCCCACTTGGAGCGGAAACCAATCGAGCACCTGCGCAGGGCTCGCCGAGGGAATGAGCAGGCAAACCATCCACAGGGGTACCGCACCCCGGCGCAACATCTTTCCGAGCCTCT
>JASHOO010000227.1 GCA_030041035.1 Bryobacteraceae bacterium
GGCATTTTCACGCGCCGCGGGTGCAATGGCACCACTTGCCACGGCAGCGTCAAGGGGCGTGGGGGCTTCCACCTGTCCACAACCGCTGCCAGCCCGCGCGAGGACTATGAGTGGATCACGAAGGGCGGTGGATACCAGGTCCTCACAGACGCCCCAGTAGGCCCCAGGCTGCCGCGAATTGATCTCAATGATCCGGCGAAGAGCCTTCTTCTGATGAAGCCGTCCATGGCTGTGGCTCACGGTGGTGGCCTCCGACTCCCGAAAGATTCCGCCGATTATCAGAAAATTCTCGATTGGATAAGGAGCGGCGCGCCCTTCGGCCAGCCGCCCGAGTCCGGCGCGAAAATGGTGTCGCTCGAAATCGCTCCGCGACTCGTCGTCCTCCCCAGCGGTGGTCGGCACCGCCTTCTTGTCACAGCCCATATGGCGGATGGCACCGTGGAAGATTTCACCCGCGAAGTCGTTTATCAGACCATTAATCCGGATGTGGCCCAGGTGACTGGAGATGGCGTCGTCTCCGCCAAGCAGACTGGCGAGACTTCCGTGTTAGTGCGTGCCGCAGGTCTTGCAGCCGGCGCGACACTGGGCGTCATCGATCGGCCCGTGGCGGACTATCCCAGGATCACCCGCTCCAATTTCATCGATGATTATGTCTTCACCAAGCTTCGCAAGCTCCAGATCGTTCCGTCTGGTCTTTCGAGTGATGACGAGTTTCTTCGGCGCGTGTGCCTGGATCTGGCCGGCACACTGCCACCCCCCGATCGTGTTCGCGAGTTCCTTGCTAGTAAAGATCCGAACAAGCGCGCCAAACTCATCGACACGCTGCTGGCGTCCCCTGAGTTTGTTGACTACTGGACCTTCCGCTTCTCCGACCTGTTCCGCGTGGCCGTCTTTTCCAACGGCCTCAGCCCAAAGTGGAGTGACATGTACTGGCGGTGGATCCACGATAGTATCGCCAGTAACAAGCCTTACGATCAAATGGCGCGCGAGCGGCTGGACGCTCAAGGGTATGATGCCCCGTCCCGCCACTATCTGCCCTACACCGTAATTTCCCCGCCCTCGGAAATCATGGCAGAGGAGGTCCGCGTTTTCTTCGGCCGCCGGCTCGATTGTGCCCAGTGCCATAACCATCCGTATGAGAACTGGACTCAAAACCAGTTCTGGGGATTGGCGGCATTTTTTGATCGCATGTTTATCCTCAGCAATAACCTCACGGATTCGGTTATATTCGACCACCCGGTCCATCAAGACCTGGGCTCGGCTGACGTCAACGGCAGCATCAAACTGTTTCATCCGCGCACGAAGGCCGAAGTGAATCCGGCGTTGCTCGATGGCACGGTCATCCCCGGTTCCGACAACGTCAATCCGCGGCGCGAACTGGCTCGCTGGATGACGTCGCACCCCTACTTTGCCGAAGCCGCCGTGAACCGTATCTGGAGTTGGTTTTTCGGACGCGGCATAGTCGATCCCGTGGACGACTTCCGCTCTACTAATCCGCCCACGCACCCCGATCTGTTGGAGAAACTCTCGCAGGATTTTCGCGATCATGGCCATGATCTTCGCCGTCTCATGCGCCTGATCGTCAGCTCCCGCACCTACCAGCTCTCCGGCTTACCGAACGACACTAACAAGAACGACCTGATGAACTACTCGCACGCGATCCCACGCCCGCTGGATGCGGAACTACTGCTGGATGCTATCTCGGACGTGACAGGCGTACCCGAGATCTTCAGCACCGCGGTTTCCGACGCTAATGCGTCCGGCGCCGGCGAAGCGCCCGTCGGGACGCGCGCTATCAATCTGCATCAGTCGGACCTGTATTTCTCCCGCTTTCTCGACGTGTACGGTCGTCCCAACCGGCTCAGCGTGCCGGAGCGGAACGCCAAGGCGAATCTCAGCCAGGCTCTGGACATTTTGGCCGGTCCCACCTACAACGACAAATTGGCGGCTAAAGGCTCCCGGCTTGGCCGTTTGTTGGAGTCCAAGGCGCCCGATGACAAGGTGATCGAAGAATTTTATCTCGCCGCTCTCAGCCGGCCTCCCGGGCGCGAGGAGACGGCGGATCTGTTGAAACTAATCAGGCAACAGAGTGCCCGGGAGGAAGGTCTAAAGGATTTGGTGTGGGCGTTAATCTCGTCACGCGAGTTCGCCGAGAACCATTGAGGAGTACAATTCGAAAGAGGTAGTCATGCCAAAGGCAGGCTGTTTGACGCTAACGAACGAGCAAGCCTCACGTCGCGACTTTCTCAAAGCCGGTTCGCTGGGGTTTTTGGGAATTCACCTCAGCCAGTTTCTAGCTGCGCAAAGTGCCATGGCGGCCTCCGGCGACAACCCCAAAGCGCAGGCTTGCATTCTCATGTGGCTGGAAGGGGGACCCAGCCATATCGACACCTGGGATCCGAAGCCCAACAGCAACTTTAAGCCCATCGCTACCAACGTCGCCGGAATCCAGATCTCGGAGTTGCTTCCCAAGGTCGCCCGCCACATGGACAAGTTGGCCATCGTGCGTTCCATGCACACCAAGGGAAACGACCACCCACAAGGCACTCACTACGCCGTCACTGCACACGAAATTAACGCGGCCATGACTTTCCCGAGCTTCGGCTCCATCATTGCTAAAGAAGCCGGAGCGCGTCATAACATGCCGCCTAATGTTTTGCTGCCGAGATGGGAAAAGAGTCGCCAATACGAAGAGTATTTCCGCGCGGCCTTCCTGGGCTCGGACTATGATCCCATGTGCATTCCCGATCCCAGCCAAAAGGACTTCCGCGTGGCGGACCTGAGCCTTCCGAAATCGGTTTCCGAGCAAGCTGTCGAAAACCGCCAGGAATTCCTCAAGGTGGTCGACCATCGTTACCGCAGCCTGATGTTCGCGGCCGAGCACGCCAACATGGACCACTTCAGCGCACAGGCGTGGCAAATGCTGTTGACGCCGGCCGTGCGCGATGCTTTTGATCTCTCCAAGGAATCCGACAAAACGCGCGACCGCTATGGCCGCGATTCCGTCGGCCAAAGCGCCTTGCTGGCGCGCCGGCTGGTAGAAGCCGGAACCCGTTTTGTCACCGCCGCGGGCTTTCACGCAAATTCGTGGGACACTCACAGCGCTAATGATCAGGGACATCGGGACCGTCTTGCCCCGCCCCTTGACCGGAGCCTTTCCACGCTTCTCGAAGACCTCGACGAAAGGGGCATGTTGGATTCCACCGTAGTGATTGCCATGGGTGAGTTCGGCCGTACGCCGGAGCTTAATCCGGCGTTGGGTCGCGATCACTGGCCCAACTGCTGGTCCTTGGTTCTCGGGGGCGGTGGCATCAAGGGTGGTCAGGTCGTCGGCGCGAGCGATGAGCGCGGTTTCAACCCCGCCGGCCGGCAGTTCAGCATGGGCGAAATTTTCGCCATCATCTACAAAACGTTTGGTATCGACTGGACCAAAGAGTACATGAGCCCCGCCGGGCGCCCGATCAAAATCGCCAACTCTTTCGACGACGGTACCGCCCAGCCAGTCCCGGAATTGGTCTAGTCTTTTTCCAGTATTCTGGACAGTGCATTGACTCCGGCTCTTCGCAAGCAGAGTATATTGTTATCAATAAGTTGCGGAGCGAGACGGAATGTCCGCCACAAAAGCCTTAACGCTCTTTATTTTCCTCCAGTTCGCAGCGTACGGCCAACTTTACAACGAACAAATTCGCCCGGTCCTTGAGAAAAGCTGCTTGCCCTGCCACGGGCCGCAAACTCGGAGCGGCGGGCTGGATCTTTCCACGCGGGATGGATTGCTGCAAGGCGGCGAACACGGTCCGGCCATCGTTGCCGGAGATGCTAAGGCAAGCCTGCTCTATAAGTTAGTCTCCCACGAGGTCGAGCCGCATATGCCCTACAAAGGCGACCGGCTTCCACAGGAAACCATCGACCGCATCGCCGATTGGATTCAGGCAGGGGCGCCGTTTGAACAGGCCGCAGCCTCAAACGTGTTTCGTACGCAGATCAAACCGCTGCTCGAAGCGAATTGCGTCCGATGCCACAACTCCCAGGTCAAGAGGTCGGGATTTGATCTCTCCACACGAGAGGCTCTGCTGCGCGGTGGCGACACGGGCGCTGTAATCGTGCCGGGCGATGCCAAATCGAGTGTACTCTACAAGCGCATCAGCCATCTCGAGCAGCCGGGCATGCCGTTCGGAGGCCAGAAGCTTCCCGACGCGGCCATTGCACAAATCGCTGACTGGATCAATTCCGGCGCGCCGTATGACGCGCCGTTGACAGTCGGAAATGCTGCGTTGAATCATTGGGCGTTCAAACTTCCGGTGCGTCCTCCGGTCCCCGAAGTCAGGAACGCTGCCTGGGTACGCAATCCAATCGACGCGTTTGTAGCTGCCGCGCAGGAAAAGCGAGGCTTGAAGCCGGTGGCTGCGGCCGATCAGCGCACTCTGCTGCGGCGGCTGTATCTGGACCTGATTGGTCTTCCTCCAACACCCGCAGAAATGAACGCGTTTCTCGCCGATCATTCAAAAGACGCATATGAAAAAGTAGTCGACAAACTGCTGGCCAGTCCGCGTTACGGCGAGCGATGGGGTCGGCACTGGATGGACATCTGGCGCTACAGCGACTGGTACGGCTGGCGCAAGCAGAACGAGGTACGTTACAGCCAGCGGCACATCTGGCACTGGCGTGACTGGATCATCGAGTCGCTCAACAAAGACAAAGGCTACGACGAGATGATCGTCGAGATGCTGGCGGGCGACGAACTGGCGCCCAAAGATCCCGATGTCGTGCGCGCCACCGGGTACCTGGCGCGCAACTGGTATCTGTACGACCGCAACGTGTGGCTGAAGGACACGGTGGATTACACGGCCATGGCATTTCTGGGGATCACTTTGAAATGCGCGCGCTGCCATTCGCACAAATACGACCCGATCACGCACGAGGATTATTACCGGTTCAGAGCTTTCTTCGAGCCGTACGATGTGCGGACGGACCACGTGCCGGGGCAGCCCGATCTGATGAAAGACGGCATCCCACGTGTCTATGACGCACATGCGGACACGCCGACGTACCGTTTTATTCGCGGCGCGGATGCCAACCCGGATACCGAGCATCCGCTGACGCCGGCCATTCCGGCAATGTTCGGTAATGCCGAGTTGAAGATCACGTCGGAGCCGCTGCCGCTCGAAGTTTACTATCCGGACTCCAGGTCTTTCGTGCATCACGATCTGGTCGCCGAGGCGAAGGCGGACATCGAGAGAGCGGAAACCGAACTGCGCAAATCCCGCGAGGAGTTAGCCAAGGCCAAGCAGCAACTGGCCCAGCAGGCAACGCCGGAGCCTGGAGGGGCGGGCGCCGGCAATCGTTCGTCAAGTGACAATGCGGCTGATGACAAAGGCATGGCCGAATTGCTAAAGGCGCAGGCCTCTGTCGCACTAAAAGAAAAGGAACTGGCGTCGGCTCGCGCCGCGTTGCCTGCCATTGAAGCGCGCATCGCGGCAGACGAAGGAAAGTACGCCGCGAGTCCCGCACCGAATCTGGAAGCGTTGGAATCGGCTGCGCTCAAGGCGGAACAACACGCCAATGTCGTCAAAGCTGAAGAAAACCTTTTGCGCGCCGAGCAGGAACTAGCCGCCGCCAAGCCGGACTCGGAGACATACGACAAAGAAGCCGTGAAGAAACTGGGGGAGGCGCGGACGCAGCTCGAAGCCGCCGCGAAGGCGCTGCAATCCGAAGATGCTTACACACCGGTGGGAAAAGTCTATCCGGATTCGACTACCGGCCGCCGCCTTGCTCTGGCCCGCTGGATCGCCAATAAGCAGAATCCGCTGACGGCACGAGTGGCCATCAATGATATGTGGCTGCGGCATTTCGGTCAAGCACTGGTGCCCACGGTGTTTAATTTCGGAATGAGCGGCAAACCGCCGTCGCATCCGGAGTTGCTGGATTGGCTGGCCGTAGAATTGATGGACCGCAACTGGAGCATGAAGGCCATCCACCGGCTGATCGTCACCAGCAACACGTATCGCATGCAGTCCTCAGATAAAAATCCCAACGATCAGAACGCCAAGATCGACCCGGACAACCGTTATTTGTGGCGCATGAACGAGCAACGCATGGACGCCGAGGTGGTGCGCGACAGTTTACTCTCGATCGCGGGACAGCTCGATACAGCGATGGGCGGACCGGAAATCGATGCCGCTAAAGGTCTGGAGTCGCATCGCCGGAGCGTCTATTTCCAGGACACGCCGGATTTGCAGGTGACTTTCTTGAAAGTTTTTGACGAAGCTAACCCGAATGAGTGCTTCCAGCGCAACGAAAGCATTGTGCCGCATCAAGCGCTGGCGCTGGCCAACAGCAAGTTGAGCTTACAGGTGGCGCGCGCACTGGAGGAGCAGATTACGAAGCGAACCGGCGCGACGGCGGCGTCGGATTCCGAGTTCATCGCCCAGGCGTTCGACGTCGTCTTGAATCGCCCACCAACCTCCGGAGAACGCACAGAATCCTTCAAATTCCTTCGCGACCAGGAAGAGTTGCTCCAGGATCCAAAGAAGCTGACGCCCATCCAGGCGGGCGCGGCTGGTGACGTTAAGCCTGAAAGCGATGCTCACCTGAGAGCTCGCGAGGACGTGGTGCATGTGCTTGTGAACCACTCTGATTTTGTAACCATTCGATGAGGAAGACGCATGAAATTCGATGAGCGGCACCCTTTGAAGTCTGTTGCTCTTTCTCCCGGCTGTTGCACGCCGAGCCGCCGGGTGTTTCTGGCTGACTGCGGGATGGGTTTGACCGGGTTGGTGCTGGGGGCCATGTTCCAGCGGGAGGGGAAGGCAGCGACCGCTGACACCTGGGCTCCTCCCGATGGCAAGCCGCACTTCGCGCCGAAGGCCAAGCGGGTGATCTGGATGTTCATGCTGGGCGGCGTCAGCCACGTGGACACATTCGATCCCAAGCCCGCGCTGAACCAATATGCGGGCAAGAACATCTCCGAGACTCCGTACAAGGATTCACTGAACTCACCCTACTTAAAGGGGATCAGAGAATTTGTTAAGGGAGAGCATGGCGTTAAGCTCACGCTTTACCCGATGCAGATCGGTTTCCGGAAATACGGCCAGAGCGGCATCGAACTCAGCGACTGGTGGCCTAATGTAGGCTCGGCCGTCGACGAGATCGCTTTGATCCGCTCGATGTATACCACCGACAACGATCACGGCGCCATCCTGCAATTCCACACCGGACGGCATATGTTCGACGGCTATCTGCCAACCATAGGGGCGTGGGTGCACTACGGTTTGGGCACGCTCAACCAGAATCTGCCCGAATTCGTGGTGTTGGGCGAACCCCCAAGCGATTGCTGTGGTGGCATGGGAACTCACGGATCGGGCTATTTGGGCCCGGAACATGCCGGGGTTCAGTTGGAGGTAAATCCAGATGACCCGTTGCCGTTCGCTTCCCCAGGCAAGGACATCTACCAGCAGGAGCAGGAGCACGAATTCGAATTCCTGAAGCGGCTGAACGGTTTGAGCGCCGTGGAGTATCCCGGAGATGCGGCTCTAAAGGCGCGGATCAAATCCTACGAACTGGCGTTCCGCATGCAGATGGCGGTGCCGGAGGCGGTCAGCTTTAAGGACGAAAGCGAGGAGACCCAGCGGCTCTACGGACTGGATCAGGAAGTCACCAAGCCCTTCGGCGAGATTTGCCTGGCGGCGCGGCGTCTCTCCGAGCGCGGTGTGCGTTTCGTGCAGCTCTATCACGGCACGGGCGGCAACGCCTGGGACGCGCACAAAGACTTGAAGAAGACCCATGCCGAGCAGGCGGCCAAGGTCGATAAACCCATCGGCGGCCTATTGAAGGACCTCAAACAGCGCGGCATGCTGGACGATACGCTGGTGGTGTGGGCCACCGAGTTCGGACGCACACCGGGTGGGGAAGGCGCGAACGGACGCGATCATAATCCCTACGGGTTCTCTGTCTGGATGGCAGGCGCGGGCATCAAGCGTGGCATCGTCCACGGATCAACCGATGAACTCGGATTCATTGCCGTGGAGAACCGCCATTACGTGACCGACATCCATGCCACAGTGTTTCATCAACTGGGCCTCGACCCACACCGGCTGGAAGTTCCGGGCCAAAAGCGCCTGGACATCGATTACGGCAACCCGATCAAAGAGATCCTGGTTTAGGCTTTTTCGCCAATCCAAGAACGCAACAGCAAGTTCTCAATGGTCGTCGGCCTTGCCGAACTCCATGAACGCCTTGGCGAGCGCGCGAACCACAATCTCGCGGTAGCGGAACCCGCGCTCGGCTGACCCTCGGTCCGGGCTATCGGAATATCCTTCGATTTGTTTCCAGAAACCGTGTTGTTCGTGACGATAGGGCTTGTGGAAGCTCTTGGGATCGGTGTCCTGCACGGATTCCCGATGGGGGCGATCCGCCGCGACCAGTTCTGGCCTGAGCGACAGCATCATTGAAGTCTCAAAGATCCCCGCGTGTCCCGGCAAGCGGCAGCCGAGATGCGCCTGGTTCTCCACGAGCGCGTCCCAGGCGATCGTCCAATAAGATCCGGCGGCGATGCGCGCCGGGAGTTCCAGGGCGGTGTCGCGCGCCGCTAGTTCCGCGAGCTCATGGTTGCCGCCGTGGCCGTTCAGAAGGAAGATCCGGCGAAAGCCATCCGTCACCAGTGATTTGAGCAGGTCCGTAAGGACGCGGTAGTAAGTTTCCGTCCGCAACGACAACGTGGCGCCGAAAATCAGGTGATGATCCGACGAGCCGAAAGGCAGCGCCGGCGTCACCGTGATGGGAATCTCCGCTGCCGCCCGTTCCGCCGCGGCAATCGCCAGATGTTCGATGGTGAAAAAATCGGTCCCGGCCGGCAGATGAGGGCCATGCTGTTCGGTTGCGCCCAGGGGCAGCACAACCATGGTTTCGGCGGCGATCACGCGCAGTTCTTCGCGCGTCATCTCAGCAAAGAGCAGACGAGTAGGTTTCATGATCTCAGCTTTCGCAGGCGAGTTCGCGCACCGCATCCTGGTTGAGCTGTACGCCCAGCCCGGGACCTTCCGGCGGCGTCAGGCAGCCCCGGGCAATCGGAATCGGATGTTGCACGATGTCGCGCAGGTAGCGGAGCGGACCGAAGCATTCGCACGCGTACGGCAGATTGGGTGTCGAGACGCCCAGGTGCGCGCAGGCAGCGGTGCCAATTCCCATCTCGGCCTGACTGCCGATGATGCAAGAAAGATTGACTTCGGCCGCGAACGCAAAAATCTGGGCGGCTGCCATGACGCCTCCCGCCTCGACAACATAAACATTGAAGAGATCCGCGGCTTCAGCGCGTGCGAGGTCGTACGCGTCGCGCAGGGTCTGGCAGCTTTCGTCAGCCATAACGGGCAATGCCGTCATCTGGCGCAGCATACGCAATCCATCGAGGTTGCTCCGGGGCAGCGGCTGTTCCACCCAGGCGATGGAAGCCACGGCGGCCAATGCTCTCATCGCGTGGGCCGCTTCGGCCACGGATTTCCAGGCGCCATTTGCATCGAGCCGCAGAGGCATATCTCCTCCAACTGCCTCACTCACCGCCCGCACCGCCGCTAGATCGTCACACAAGCGGCGGCCCACCTTGAGCTTGATGGCGTGATATCCCTGCTCGCAGGCGGCAATCGCATCCGCCGCCATTTCCTCTGGAGATTTCTGATAAATGCCCCAGGCGAGCGGAATGCGATCACGCATCTTTCCGCCGAGCAATTGGTAAGCCGGAACACCGTAACACTTGCCCGCCAGATCGAGGAGCGCCATCTCGAATGCCGCCCGGATATATGGCGCGCTCAACTCTGCCGCTAGCAGCCTGTCAATTTCTGCCAGAATCTTCGGCCGCTCCAGCGCCTCAAGTCCCACCAGCGCTGGGGCGATTAACCAGCGCGCCGCGTGACAGAGCGAATGTCCCACTCGCGGAAAGGTGATTGAGATCTCACCCAGACCTTCCAGACCATCCTGCGTCAATATTCGGACAATCCCAAACTCGGACGCATGGACAGGATCACCGGCATTGCTGCCCGACCTGACGGGCTCCTTGCGAGGGGCGCGAATGGGAATGACTTCGACTCGTTCGATCAAGTGGGCCATGGGTATTTTAACGGCCCGAGAGTTCTGAACAAGCGATTCGGCCGCATCGGTTGCGGCTAGGCCATGATCTCCTGGATCGGCTGGCCGAAGTCGATTTCCAGCCGCTTCTGTCCCGGGACTTCCAGGCGCCGCGGATCGAGGCCCAGTTGATGCAGCACGGTGGCGTGAATATCGGTGACATAATGGCGGTTTTCGATGGCGTGGAAGCCCAGTTCGTCGGTCGCTCCATGCACCACCCCGCCTTTGATGCCGCCCCCGGCCATCCAAGTGGTGAACCCGAACGGATGGTGGTCGCGTCCTCCCCTCGCAGTTGCGTCATTGGGCCGCACTTCCACGCCCGGCGATCGTCCAAATTCGGTAGCCCAGACGACCAGGGTATCGTTCAGCATGCCTCGCTGTTTGAGATCCTTCAGCAAGGCGGCGATCGGCTGGTCGACCATGCCGGCTAGTTTGGTGTGATTTTCCTTGAGATCGGAATGCGCGTCCCAGCCGTTGTTCTCGTTTCCCACCCCACCGTGAAAGACCTGCACGAATCGGACGCCGCGCTCCACGAGGCGCCGTGCGGTCAGGCAGATCTGGCCGAAGGTCTTGGTCTCTTCCTGTTCCAGCCCGTACATACGACGGGTCTCGGCATTTTCTTCTTCAAAGTGGAAAAGCTCGGGAACCGTAGTTTGCATGCGGAAGGCCAGTTCGTAGGATTTGATGCGGGCGCGCAGAGCGGGATCGTCGGGATAGACTACGGAATCCAGGCGATTCAACTGCTGCACGAAGTCGAACTCGTCCTTCTGTTCGCCTTTGTAGTCGACGCGCTCGGGAGCCGCGAACGGCAGGGGATGCTCGGGATCGACCGCCAAGGGCACGCCGCTGTGCTCCGGGCCCAGGTAATTGCCGCTGACTGCGGCGTAGCCTCCACAATTCGTTTGCACCATGGGACCGAGCACAACAAATTGCGGCAGGTTTTCATTCAAAGTACCCAGACCGTAATGCACCCAGGAACCGATGGAGGGATAGTATCCCTGGAAGAACTGGCGGCCGGTATGAAATTGCAGCTGAGCGCCGTGGTCGTTGTCCGTGGTCCAGGTGGAACGGATGAAGGAGACATCATCAACGCACTCGGCGAAGTGAGGCCACCAGTCGCTGATCTCCACGCCGCACTGGCCTCGCTTGCGATAGCCCACTTGCAATGGAAGCAGGGTCTGCATCAGCTTGCGGTCTTCCATGGTGAAGTTCACGTGGTTCTTAACCAGCGGGGATGCCAGGACACCCTTGTACGGAGTCTCGCCGATGGTCTTACCGCCGAATTGGGTCAAGGCGGGTTTGGGATCGAAGGTCTCCACATGGCTAACCCCACCGAGCATGAAGATCCAGATCACACTCTTTGCTTTGGGCGGGAAGTGCGGCTTGCCATCGGGTGGCGCCCAGGTCGGCAAGGTTGCAGCGCGGGCCACGCCGCCCTGATGGAACATGGCTCCCAGGACCAACCCCGTGAAGCCCAATCCGGAGTCGGCTAGAAAAGTCCTACGGTTGATTCTTCCACAGCAACTACCAAATACTCTTTTTACCCGTTGCATATCGATTCCTCAACGAATGGTCACAAAATCATTGTGGTTCAACAAGGCGTGAACCAGGTCCACACGTGCGCGCAAGACCGGTGAGCTAGCTGCCGGGTCTGCGCCACTTCCCCAGGCTGGTTTTTCCGGGTCGCGGAAACGATCCTCTTCCCTCTCCAGATACTGCTGGCTCAGGCGGAGCTCCTCGGCGGACGGAGGCCGGTCCAAAACAGCCTCGAACGCTCGCGCTACGAAGGCCGCCGCCGGGGGGCTCGCACCACCGAGATGTCCCGCCATGAGGCCCGCGACTGTAAAACTCAATTTGCTGTTGGCCAGCGCCAATGCCTGTTGTGGGGCGACTGTCTCGGCGCGTTCATAGCACTCGATTGGGTTGGCCCCGTCAAACACCTGCAAAAACACCATCTGGTTATCCGGCGTCTGGTGGAAATAAACACTGCGCCGTTGCGATTCGTCGCCCTTCGTTTCATCGATCTCCGGTCCGCCCATGCTCAAATCCAGCAATCCCGCCATGTAGAGCATGCTGTCGCGCACCACTTCGGCTTCCATGCGCTGCGGATTCATGCGCCAATAATCCTTGTTGCCGGGATCGAGCGAGAGATCGGAATCTTTTGGATCACTGGGCCAGGATTGCATCCGGTAGGTGTTGCTCGTGACCATGAGTCGATGCATGGCCTTCATGCTCCAGTTGTTTTCCATGAACTGGCAGGCCAGCCAGTCGAGCAGTTGTGGATTACTGGGAGCTGCGCCGTTCATGCCGAAATTGGCAACGGTGGAGACGAGCGCTTTGCCGAAGTGGCGTAACCAGATGTCATTGATGGCCACTCGCGCGGTGAGCGGATTGTTCTTGCTGGCTATCCAGCGCGCCAGAGCCAGGCGGCGGCCGCTGCTCGCAGCCGGATAGAGGGTGCCGACAGGAGTATAGCTGGTGGTTGCCGAGTTCAGCGCGGCTTGCGCGGCCTCGAGTTCCTCGCCGGCGGCGTCGATGCGCGCTTCGCGGGCGCGATCTTCTTTTTCATTAGAGACTTTGGAATTCAACGCATCGGTCAGTTTCTGCTGAGCCTGGAGAAGGTCTGCCTCGGCTTTCAACAGACTGGCCTGGCGATCAGCCTTACGGGCCGTTTCGGCGAGAGCTTCGGCGTTCAGATCCGGCGGATTGTCGTATTTCGCATTATCGGCAGCGATCCGCGCTTCGAGCGCTGGGAGGTAGGCCTTCGCCCAAACCAGATGTTTCTCAGCCAGAGCCGCCGCTTCCTGCGCTTTATGCAGCGAGACTTGGGGATCCTCCTCCGGCAGTTGATCGATCCATCGGCTGAGGAGGGTGATTGCCTCGTCAGGCAGGGGATCCGTGCGCAAAGGCATGCGCGGCTTCTTCTCACCTTTGAGGTAGAGAATCAGGGGGCTTTCCGCTGCATTGGCGGGGAGAACCACGGGACCATTGATGGCCCCACCGCGCGAAATGGATTCCTC
>JASHOO010000228.1 GCA_030041035.1 Bryobacteraceae bacterium
CCCGGCCGCGCGCGCCATCGTGCACAGATTCGATCCTTCCCTGCCCGTGGTCGACGTGAAAACCCTGGAGATGCAGATCAGCGAAACCCACGCCGTTGACCGGCTGTTTGCGATGCTCTCGGCCGCCTTCGGACTGCTCGCCACCCTGCTGGCATCCATCGGCTTGTACGGTCTCACGACCTACACCGTGACCCGGCGGACGCGTGAAATCGGCATCCGCATCGCGCTCGGCGCCGAGCGACGCAATATCCTCTGGATCGTCATGCAGGAAGTGCTGCTGCTCACCGCCATTGGCTTAGGGATCGGCATTCCGGCTTCGCTGGCGCTGGGAAGGTTCGTGCAAGACCTGCTTTTCGAAATGCAAGCGCGCGATCCGTTGGTGTTGGCCGTGGCCGCCGGCACCATCATAGCGGTCTCGCTGTCTGCGGGCTACCTGCCGGCGCGCCGCGCCACTGCCGTCGACCCCGTCCACGCGCTGCACTACGAGTAGCCGTCTCCGCTACAGCACGTCCGCAAACCCGCGTTTCAAATACCGGAACACCAGCCCGCCAAAGAAGAACACCCCCACGCTGACCGCCGCCAGCACCCCGGATTCTCTCCATCCCGGCACCCGCGTTGAGAGCAGCACCAGCCTGTAGGCGTGTACCACGCTCGCCAGTGGATTCGCATACAGCAGAATCCGCAGCCGCTGCGGCACCTGGTTTTCAAAAATGAAGATCGGGGTTAACCAGAACCAAACCGTCAGAATCACCACGACAAACTGCGCCGTGTCCCGCAAATAAACCTGCAAAGCGGCCACAATCCACCCGATCCCCACCGCCAGCAGGCCCAGCAACAGCATATAAAGCGGCAAAACCGCCAGCGCCGGGCTCACCGCCGGTACCCAGATTTCCGCCGCCGCAATCATCAGCGCCAGCGCCAGCAGATGGCTGACCAGCGACGACAGAAACACCGAGAGCGGCACCATTTCCGACGGAAATATGGTCTTGGTGATCAGCCCGGCCTGGTCGACCAGCGACGAAGCCGATCGTTGCACCGTTTCGCTAAACAACAGCCACGGCAGCATCCCGGCAAACATGTACAGCGGATACGTCCCCGGCTGCCCCTTGGGAAGGGTCTGTTTCATGCAGACGCTGAACACGAAAGTCCAGGTCACCAGCAGCACCAGCGGGTGGATCAGCCCCCACACCCATCCCGCCACCGAGCCCACGAAACGCTGCTGAAAATCGCGTCTAACCAATTGATAAAGCAGACTCCTGCGCTCCACGAGGTTCTGCAAAAAGAAGAAGCCGGGTAGACGACCGTACACGCACGAATGCTAACAATTGATGGCTTGACACGCAACTTCGCCAGTTGGTAAAGTTTAAACCTTAACATTTCCTAATGCCAGGCCGACGGCAAAGGCACTGGCACCCAACATAGCGCTGCTTTTGCGCCGCCCGAATTAAATCCGGAGTTGAAGGGAGAAGAGATGAAGCAACAGTATTTTATTCTCGTACTCGCGCATTCGCTTCACGGCAGACTTCGACGCATTCATATCCCCCACCAGGTGGTTTACATCGTCCTCGTGCTCGCCATGGTCGGCGGTTTCTCCATATTCGGTTTCGTCTCCAGTTATGCCCGCATGGCCTGGAAGGTCGCCAATTACAACTCGCTGCGCAACGAGGCTGACCAGCTTCGCACCCGATACCAGAACCTGCAAAAGGTAGTCAACCAGACCAATGAGCAGCTTGCCTCGCTCGAGATGTTTGCCACCGAAGTGTCCGCGGCGTACGGAATCAAACAGAAGCTCGAGGGCCCGAGCGATATCGCCTCGGAAGGCACCCTGGTTCCTACCTTTTCCGAAAGCCTCGACGAATACAATTACCTGCGCAGCTCCAACCTCTCGCGTTCCTCCTATTCGCGCCGCTGGCACCTGAACACCCGGCCCAACATTTGGCCGGTGGATGGCCCGCTCATGAGCAGCTTCGGCGAGCGTACCGACCCGTTCTCGGGCGAAGGCGCCTTGCATAAAGGCGTGGATATCTCCGCTCCCATCGGCACCCTGGTGCGCGCCACGGCCGACGGCATCATCACCTTCGCCGATCGGGAAGGCGGTTACGGGCGCCTGGTGGTCATCGATCACGGCAACGGCTTCGAGACCTACTACGCCCATCTCTCCCGCATCGATGTAATCGAGGGCCAGGAGATCCGGCAAGGCGAGTTCTTGGGCGCTGTCGGCGCTTCCGGACGCGTCACCGCTCCGCACCTGCACTACGAGGTCCGCATCGCCAAGACACCGGTCAATCCCTACCGCTACCTCATGACCTCGACACCCGTCCAGCAGGTGAAAGCCGAGTTCCCGTTCTGAACCCGGCCGATATCGTCTCCACCGCGCTCGCAAACCTGATAAGCTAACCCCACATCCAGGAGCGCGAAACATGAGAAATTCCTTGGTCCGCCTGTCCGCCCTCGCCGTGGCGGCGCTATTGCTCACCTCCGCCTACCACCGCCTCAATTCCTCGACGGTAATGACCCTGGCGGCGCAGCACTTTCTGGCGTCGCTTACGCCGGAGCAGCGCGCCCAGGCGACTTTCCCCTTCCAGGCCGATGAGCGCCAGAACTGGCATTTCATCCCCAAGGAGCGCAAGGGTCTCCCGCTGCTCGATATGCAGCCCTACCAGAAGGCGCTGGCGCAAGCGCTGCTGGCCGCCGGCCTCAGTCAGCAAGGCTATATCCGCGCCGTGACCATCATGAGCCTCGAAGACGTGCTCCGCATCATGGAGAACGCCGACCCCAACTACCGCAACCCGCAGAAATATTACTTCACCGTCTTCGGCGAGCCCTCCGACACCGGCACCTGGGGTTACCGCGTGGAGGGCCACCATCTCAGCCAGAATTTCACCGTGGTCAACGGCAAAATTGCCGATACGCCCAGCTTCTTCGGCGCCAATCCCGCCGAAGTGCGTGAAGGCCCGCGCAAGGGATTGCGCATTCTCGGAGCCGAAGAGGATCTTGCGCGCGACCTGCTCGAATCGCTCACACCCGAGCAGAAAAAAATCGCCATCATTACCGACAAGGCGTTTCCCGACATCCTCACCGCGGCCTCGCGCAAAGCCGCGCTCGAAGGCAAGCCCTCCGGCCTCTCCGCGGCGAAAATGACCAGCAAGCAGTCCGACCTGCTCGAGACGCTCGTCGCCGATTACGCCAACAACGTGCCCGAGCAGCTCGCCGAGATCCGCATGGAACACCTGAAGCAGGCCGGCACCAACGTGTTCTTCGCCTGGGCCGGCGTGGAAGAGCGCGGCGGCCCGCACTACTACCGCATCCAGTCCCCCACCTTCCTGATCGAATACGACAACACTCAGAACGGCGCCAACCACATCCACTCCGTCTGGCGCGACTTCAACGGGGATTTCGGCTTAGACCTGCTGGCGCTGCACTATCAGCAGGCGCACGGCCTCCAGGGGCGGCAATAACCAATACTGGCGGTCGCGTGGATTGAGCCCAGAACTCGCCGAGCGCCATGCACCAGCGGCCGAAAACGGTTCCCATCGTGTCGGCCTTCCTTTTCGCGGCGGCGGCGATGGCGGCGCTCGTGGCGGCTTCGCTTCTCGTTCCTCACACGCCGCTCGATCGCTTTTGGGAGCTGAGCAGACGAGCGGAGGCGGAGTTTCGAGCGCTGGGCAGGATCGCTGAGGTGCTGTTGCTGCTGGTTGGAATCGCCGCATGTTCCGCGGCCGCGGGCCTGCTGCGACGCAAAAAGTGGGCCTGGTGGCTCGCGCTATTGTTGTTCGCCGTTAACGGCTCGGGCGACCTCGTGAGCTTCATCCTGACGCGGGATTGGCTGAGGACCCTTTCGGGCGCCATAATCGCCGCGGGTTTTGTTTACTCGCTGAGCCGGAGTTCGGTGCGGCGGTACTTCGAGCAGAATTGAAAGGTGCGCATCCCCTGGTACATCGCCTGTCCGCTCCTCGCCGCCCTAACCTACGCCCTGCTCTACTGGTTTGCCAATCGCTCCATCTACT
The DNA here is from genome assembly GCA_030041035.1 of Bryobacteraceae bacterium. Classification (GTDB taxonomy): domain Bacteria; phylum Acidobacteriota; class Terriglobia; order Bryobacterales; family Bryobacteraceae; genus QHXW01. The sequence goes on from JASHOO010000228.1 coordinate 4,008, forward strand.
ATCCCTCCCGATATCCCGAAGGACTTTGGGACCTCCAGTCGCAGCTCGGTGCCTCCGATGTCTGGCTCGAAACTTCTGATGGCCTCCGCCTTCACGGCTGGCAGGTCGGCCATCCCGGCGCGCGCTTTATCACTCTCTATTTCCACGGCAACGCCGGCAACATCACCGACCGCTATCCACACTTTCTCGAGATCACCTCCGCCGGGTCATCGCTTTTGATGATCGACTACCGCGGCTACGGCAAAAGCGCCGGCCGTCCCAGCGAAAACGGCTTATATAAGGATGCAGACGCCGCCTACGATCACCTCATCCGCTCCGGCTACCGGCCCGACCAGATCATCCTGCACGGCGAGTCTCTTGGCACCGCCGTCGCCATCGACCTTGCCTCGCGCCGCTCCTGCGCCGCCTTGGTCGTCGAAGCGCCGTTCACTTCCGCCAAAGACGTCGCCCGCACCGTGCTTCCTGTGATCGGTCCGGCGCTCACCTGGGCTTTCGATTCACAGCGCAAAATCGGCCGTGTCCACGCGCCCATGCTCTTCATTCACGGCGATCGCGACGAGATCATCCCGCTGCGCCTCGGCCAGGCGCTATTCGCCGCCGCGCCCGAACCCAAATCATTCTGGATCGTCCCCGGCGCACATCACAATGACATCGTCGAGACCGCCGGCGCCGGCTACGAACAACACCTACACTCTTTCTACGAAAGTCTCGCTGCGCACCATTGAGCGCCCGAGCGGTATTGCCGGAAGCTGTGTGCCAGCGTCCACCGCTGCAAAACTTTCCTCGCTGTCGGCAATCT
>JASHOO010000229.1 GCA_030041035.1 Bryobacteraceae bacterium
ATAATCGCCGTCCCCATATTGACGTCTTCTTGAACATCGCTTCCGTTCAGCACGAAGCTGTTGGCGAATTCCCGTTGGCCGTTGATCGAAATCGTGCCCGGGTTTAAGTCGCCGGAGGGAGACAAGGCGCTCACCCCGACGTCCTGCATCGTGTCGGAAGTCAGCGACGTCACCGGCACGACTCCGGATTCGAGCGCCAGCAGGTCCGTGAAGCTCCGGCCATTGAGCGGCACCGCCGTGATCTGGCTCTCCGTGATCACTTCTCCCATCTGCGTGTCCACACTATCCACCTGCGCTCCCGTTCCCGATACCGTCACCATCTCCTTTCTCTCTCCAATCGCCAACGTCGCGTCTACCACCGCTTTGCCGTTCACGCTGATGGCAACGCCCGCGCGCCGCAGCGGCTGGAACCCGCGGGCGTCCACTTCGACGTCATACTTTCCCACCGGCAGGCCCCCGAACGAATAGTAGCCATGGCCGTCCGTCGACACGCTTTGCTTGACGCCCGTGGCCGTCTCCGAGGCCGTCACCCGTGCGCCGGGAACCGCCGCGCCGCCCGGATCCGTAACCGTTCCCAGCAGGCTTCCTCCGTCGCCCGCCCGCAAAGCCAATCCCACGCACCACAGCAGAACCAGAGCCGCAAATCGGGCGATAGGGGGTCGATAGGGTTTGTTCATCTGCAAATCAGTTGCAAACAGATTAGCAGGATACCACCAGAAAGCCCACTATCGCTACTTTTTCAGCAACCGAGTTGCAAGTAAGCTTGAGCAGGGAAAAATGCCGGTTGAATGGCGCCGCCCGATTCGTGTCACAATCAATTGAATCCACATGATTGAGCGTCTTCGCCCCGGTGCGCACGCCCGCAACGCCCGGGTTGTCCTGTTCGATTTCGATGGCACCGTCTCGCTCATCCGCGCCGGTTGGATGGACGTCATGGTGCCCATGATGGTCGAGATCCTCGCCGGGTTGCGGTCGGGCGAAACCGAAGCCGAGCTGCGCGCCGTGGTCGAGGAGTTCGTCGGCCGCCTCACCGGCAAGCAGACCATGTACCAGATGATCGAGCTCGCCGACAACATTAAGGCCCGCGGCGGCACTCCCCTCGACCCGCTCGAGTACAAGAAAATCTATCTCGAAAAGCTCCACACCAAGATCCGCTATCGCCTCGAAGAGCTCGAATCCGGCGCCGTCTCACCCGAGAAGTATCTCGTTCCCGGCGCCCGCCAATTGCTCGAAGCCCTCTATGCCCGCGGCCTCAAAATGTATCTCGCCAGCGGCACCGACCAGGTCTACATGCGCAAAGAAGCCCGCCTCCTCGATGTCGACCGCTACTTCGCCGGCGGCGTCTTCGGCGCGCTCGATGATTATAAGAGCTTCTCCAAGAAAATTTTGATCCAGCAGGTCATCGCCAAGGCCGAATGCCGGGGCGGGGAATTCCTCGGCTTCGGCGATGGTTATGTGGAGATCGAAAACGTCAAGGAGGTCGGCGGCGTCGCCGTCGGCGTAGCCACCAACGAGCCCGATTGCGCCGTCGTCGATGAGTGGAAGCGCCAGCGCCTCGCCGGAGTCGGTGCCGATTTCATCATCCCCAACTTTCTCTGCCACCAAGAACTGATGCACACACTGTTCCTCAATGGGCAGTAAGTACGAAGTCTTCGACCGCTCGCGGCTCACCGTGAAGCCGCTCGCTGAGCGCACCCACGATCTCCATGCCGATCACTGGCTCCCGCTCGACGTCCCCACTCCGCCCTTCTCCCATCCCCACTTGCCCGAACTCGCGCAGCGCATCGTCGCGGCTAAGCGCAGCGGCGCAGCCCGCATCCTCATGATGGGCGCCCATCTCCTCCGCGCCGGCGTCAACCGCCACATCATCGACTTGATCGAGCGCGGCTCCATCGACCACATCGCCATGAACGGCGCCGGCATGATCCACGATTACGAACTCGCCCGCATCGGCTCGACAACCGAAAGCGTCGCGCGCTACATCCGCACCGGCGAATTCGGCCTCTGGCGCGAAACCGGCGAGTTGAACGACTGGGCCTCCGAGGCCGCAGCCCAAGGTCTCGGTCTCGGTGAAAACGCCGGCCGCCGCATCGCATCGAGCGCCTATCCTTATAAGGAGCTCAGCGTGCTCGCCGCGGCCTACCGTTGCTCGGTGCCCGTAACTGTCCACGTTGGAATCGGTTACGACATCCTCCACGAGCATCCCAATTGCGACGGCGCGGCCGTCGGCGCCGCCAGCTACCGGGACTTCCTGATCTTCGCCCGCACCGTCGAGCGCCTGGAGGGCGGGGTACTGCTCAGCTTCGGCTCCGCCATCATGGCGCCCGAGGTTTACCTCAAAGCTCTCGCCATGGCCCGCAACGTGGGAAACGATGTCCGCCATTTCACCACCGCCGTCTTCGATCTCGTCCCGATTCAAGGAGATATCCACAAAGAGCTACCCAAGACGGACCCCGGCTACTACTTCCGCCCCCAGAAAACCATCCTCGTCCGCACCGTGGCCGATGGCGGCGAAAGCTTTTATTTCTGCGGAGATCACCGCTCGACCCTCCCCGCGATGCGCCGCGCCATCCTGGAACATGACCGCCGCTGAAATCCTCGCCCAATTTCCCAAACTTTCCGCGCTGGTCGTCGGCGACATCTGCCTCGACCGCTGGTGTACCTACGACCCGTCGACATCGGAGGCTTCACGTGAAACTTTAATTCCGCGGATCGGTGTGGTGCGCACCGAAGTCACCGCCGGAGCCGGCGGGACAGTTGCTAACAACCTGGTGGCGCTCGGGATTGGGAAAGTCGCGGTGCTCGGCGTAGCGGGCGACGACGGTCACGGCTACGAACTGGCCCGGGCGCTCGATCAAGCGCATATCTCTTCGGAAATGTTGATCCGTGCACCGGAAATCCAAACTTTCACTTACACAAAGCTCATTAACTCATTGACAAATATTGAAGATTTGCCGCGCGTAGATTTCATCTCGACGGTTCCACTCGATCCGCGCATCGAGCACCAGGTTCTCGATCATCTGCCAAGAGCCGTTGAAAAAGCTGATGTTATCTTCATCGCCGATCAGGCTGAGACCAGCGCCGGGGGCGTCGTGACCCCAGCGGTTCGCCATCGCCTTGCCGAGCTCGCCATTCACCACCCCGCCAAGGTTTTTTGGGCCGACTCCCGCGCCCGCATGGAACTGTTCCGGAATGTTGTAGTTAAAGGAAATCACGAGGAGGCTGAAGCCGCCCGCCGAAGAGCCAAATCCCCTGATTTGCAAGAACTTCGAGAGCACTGCCATGCCAAGCTGTTGATTGTGACCGAAGGACCCGAGGGCGCCCGCATCATGGAAGCAACTGGCGAGCAATTTTGCAAAACAAAGCCAATCCCAAAACCGGTCGATATCTGCGGTGCAGGCGACGCCTTTTCCGCCGGCGCGGCCATGGCGCTCGCCGTCACCGGTGCGCCCGTTGAAGCGGTGCGGTTCGGCAATCTGGTCGCCTCGATCACCATCATGAAACCCGGCACGGGCACCGCATCGCCCGCCGAGGTTCTGGAGGCTTCGCGCGCATGAAGACGCTGGCCGTCGACATCGGCGGCACGAAATTCGGACTCGCGCTGTTTGAAGACGACCGCATGGTGCGGCGCGAATCGCGGCCCACCGATCGCGCGGGGGCCAAAGACTGGATGCTCGAGAACGTCGTCGCCATTTCGATTGAATGGAAGCGCGACTACGGATTCGAGCGGTGCGGCATCGGCTTCGGCGGACCCGTGAACTTCGCCGGGCAGCGCGTCGCGTTCTCGACCCACGTCGGCGGCTGGAACGATTTTCCTCTCACCGAATTCCTTTCGCACGCACTGAATGTTCCCGCCATCATGGATAACGACGCCAACGTCGGCGCGCTCGGCGAAGCCCATTTCGGCGCGGGGCGCGGGCACTCGCCGCTGTTCTACATGACTCTTTCGACCGGCATCGGCGGCGGGATTTATTCCGACGGCGAAATCTGGCGCGGCGCCGATGGCTGGGCGGGTGAGATCGGGCATCTGACCATTCGCCCCGATGGCCCCGAGTGCCTGTGCAAAGCGCGCGGCTGTTTCGAGCGTATGTGCTGCGGCCTGTGGCTCGAGCGCGACTACGGCAAGTCGGCGAATGAGCTGCTCCGTGACCCGAGTTTTGTCGCGCAATATGTGGTCAATCTCACGCTCGGGCTGAAGGCTTGTATCATGTTATTGAATCCATCGCGCATTGTGATTGGGGGCGGGATCAGCAACGCAGGTGAGGCGTTGTTCGGGCCGCTGCGCGAGGAGCTGGACCGCCAGATTACTGACTGGTCCGGTGCGAGGGTTGACGTGGTACCGGCTGCGCTGGGTGACGATAGCGTGCTTTACGGCGCGCTGGCGCTGGCCAAACAACTAACATGAGTTATCCCGCAGAATATAAGACCGAACTTTTGAAAGCGCTCGACACCGTGGATCTCGCGCTCGTGAACCAGGCGATCGAGATGTTCAAAGACGCGCGCGCGAATGGCCGCCGGATTTTCGTATGCGGCAATGGCGGCAGCGCTTCCACGGCGTCGCACTTCGCTTGCGACATGGTGAAAGGCGCGAGCTACAACCGCGCGCAGCGTTTCCGCATCCTGGCGCTCACCGACCAGGTCGCGACCATCACGGCCTACGCCAACGACGTGAGTTACGACTCGGTGTTTGTCGAGCAGCTTCGCAACTTCGCCGAGCGGGGCGATGTGGTGATGGGGATCAGCGGCTCGGGCAATTCGCCCAACGTGATCCGCGCGCTCGAGTACGCGAACTCGATCGGCTGCCGGACGATCGCACTCACCGGCCGCGATGGCGGCAAACTCGCCCCGCTCGGCCAGTTGAGCATCCACGTCAGCGCCCCGCACATGGGCCGGATTGAAGATGCGCACATGATGGTCTGCCACATGATCGGGTACTACTTTATGGAGGAGAAGTAGAGGGAGAGAGTAGGAGGCCGCAGATGAGCGCGCGGGTTGCCTTTGGGGAACGTGGGGGGGAACGTGGTCACCACGTTTTAGGGAGAGGGATTAGCGATCGGCTATCGGCGAGTCTTTGAAGCCGGCCCGAGGACGGGCGGCGACTTCGCGTTCAGATAGTCGAAGAGCCGCGGTGTTGAGAATCGGTTACCTTTCAGAGGTACTAAACGGGCTGCCGGATCTTGTGAGCTGCGGAACTTCATCATCGGATAAAGATAATGCGCGTTGAGCAGATGTCCCCATGCGGCGTTTCGTCTATAGCGGTCGCCCCCGATGTGGACGCTGCCTGGTCCGGTTTCGTTCGCCAATACGCCGAGGCGCGCAACAATGTCCTTGTCATTGCCGTAA
>JASHOO010000021.1 GCA_030041035.1 Bryobacteraceae bacterium
GACTCGCATAACCCTTGTGCTCAACTCTCCATGAAAATCGGGGATAACGTCTCTTGGATTATTGGCTGCCGAAATCCATGGGCAGGTTCCCACCCCGCCATCCGGCGCTCTGCTTTGCCATCAACACGCCCTTTGAATAAGAACCTAAGAACCCGAAAAGCAGTTCGAAGAGAAAGCCACGCATTTTCATTGGTTGCTATACGGCAACCGCGGGTTGCTGTGCAGCACCCGAAGCGGGGTGGCGTGTCACCCTTCAGTCGGCGCGCAGCGCCGTTTTCTTTCTTCGGGATTGATGCTGCCCTCGTAACTCGCCGATTCCCTTCATAGCCTACCGGGCCACCGAGCCGCTCGGAATCCATCCGCACACGCAGCGAGAACTAGAAGTGTGAGATCCGCGGTGAAAAAGCGCGGGACCATCGCTGAACAAAAGCTTAACGAATACTTGATAGATGCTTGATGAAAACTTGACAAACCAACCTCAGGTTGACTTCTTTGCGCGCCGAAGCCTACCTGGCGAACTGCCAGTATTTCTTTCCCAGCATCTACAAAAACCTGGACATTGGCAACGACGGTGTGTGGGACGTTTGGCAGCTCGAAAGCCCGACCATGATCTGGTGTTTCCGCGGCGCTCCGCACGTCCATACTTGGGTGAACATCAGGTCGAAAGCCTGATCTGGCCGGGTCCGGTGCACCGGCTTAGGCGGCCGCGAAATCCCAACCAGAACCGGCCTTCTTCTTTTCCCCATGAATCCATTCCTTGCCAACGGCAGGCAAATGCGGGAAATGCGCACGCCCTTGCTTTTCCAATCCGGCAGAGGCAGTATTGTTTCCTATGACTCCCGCCCCGAGTAAAGCCAAGGCCACCGACGGCGCCATACGCGCTGCCAAGCAAATCGAGCGCAATCCATCCTTTATCCCATCAACCGCTGAAATCATCGATCGCGAGACGGGCGTCCGGGAGCTCGTCGAAGTGCTTGAGAATATCATCGCCGAAGCCGGCGACCTCATCGAGAGCCGCAGCCCGGAACTTGTTGCGGAAGCCCGCGCCGCCGTTCGTCGGTACGCGGATGAAGCTCCACGGCAGGGTGAATAACGCGCCCCGTAGCGCACGATGTCACTGAAGCGCGTTCCTGACGATATCCTGCCATGTGCCTTGATCGAATGGGCACTGCGTGATGCTAATCGCCAATCCGGGAAACTCCCTCACACCCACACAATGTGATTCGCTTCGCACCAGTTGAGTGCGATCTGCCTCAGGGCTTCGGTGCGGAATGCAAACCAGGCTGATTCGATGCGATGCCGACGAAGGGTGTCCTTGAAGATCCGGAATGCCGCGGCGCCGTGGATGGCGTGCAGAAGATCTTCGCGAATCCTATCGGGCTCTACCGAATACGAGAAATCCTGCATGATCGCCCACTCGTGAACCTCGAACTGCGTGGGAAGCTTCCGGAAGCGGTCGGTAGAAACGATTCGCTTAGCAATCTCCCATTGCGGTTTCTGCCAGGTGGGAAGATCCGGTTCGTCGTTGTCGGACTCCTCTGCCTCACGCAGAAGAACGTGGGAGACAGTTTCCACCTGGCCGGTATCAAGATCCAGGAAGGAGCGGTACTCATCGAACTGCATCTCGAGGGCATCGACGATGTCGTTGAGGCGAACAGTCGTGGGCATCGCTTCGAGACAATCATACTGCCCTCGGCTCCGACCGTCAGGCAGGTGCGGAAGCAACTACCCAAACCAAGAACGTTCTTTTGCCTCGCATGGATGCGACGACCACGGTTGCCGGCGAGTGGGCTACTGGAAGCTGGACGAAGAGCGTCAGACCGGCACATTGCGGAAGCGTCGTTGCATTTAGTGCAGTGTTCGGTCACGCTGTAGGCTTCGGCGTGTCTACATGTGTGACTCTGAGAAGGACCGGCTGGCGGCATTAGTTGCAAATCAGCGCAGTGATTTCGAACAGGCACTCGCAGGAAGTCGGAGGAGGTATCCGACCAGTGAGTTCCAGGCGTTCGCCGAAGCTGTCCGACGCTATGTCGACGCAACCTGCCGCGACAAGATGATACATCGTAACGTGGTCGAGGCCGTCCACGCGCTGGTCAAGTATCTGCAAATCGAGCGTAAGAGGGTACCGAACGAGGTCTTGTTCGAAGCCGAAAGACTGGAATGCCTGCTCTTCCTCGGTTACGACCCGTACTTCGAAGGCGACGAGCCCCCCGGTCTCTAACCGGGCCCTTTCAATACTTCCATCTACTTCAATCGCGTCGCGGTCCTCATCACCGGACCGAAGACGATGGTGGTGGTCAAGTCGGCTTGTGGTCCATGGCCCCCGCCTGCGCTCGACCGCATCAGACGCCGCCATCGTAGACGACCTACCCAGCGGTCTACGATGAGGTATCTTCGGGAGAGGACATCAGACAGTATGACTATGAAACGAATGCTCTGGCTTTCTTTGCTGCTTGCCATTGTAGCCGCAAGTATCGCAATAGCGGCGCCGAAGAAGCCGAAGTCGGTGATTCATGTGATCACCATCCAGTGGAAGGCAGATGCCACGGCGGAGCAAATCCAGCAGGCGATCCGAGCGGCAGAGAACATCAACTATCCAGGCATCAAGAATGTTTGGACGAAGCCTATCAAAATGCAGCTTCCCGAGGGCTACAAACACATCATCGTGATGGAGTTTGAAAGCGAGGAGGCGCTTAAGACGTACGCCGACAGTCCTGCCCAGAAGCAGTGGTACGACGTTTACATGCCCATCCGCGAAGAGAGCCGAACGCACGACATTACGAATTGAGCGCGATGGCCGGGTGCCAACAGGTAGCGGCTGTGTCGAAGCGGCTGCTGCATACGGCTAAGGAGCCTGGGACAATCAACGGCGTAAACTTTAGAAACCGACCATTGTCTAACCGCGCGGGCGGTCAGCTGATACGAACTGTCGCTGTCGTCATTTTGAACCAGATCCCCTATTTCGGGCTTCGGCCAGCCGGATTGCTCGTGACATGGGCCTGTTTGTTCGCGACAGGTCCATGAAGGGCGCGCAGAGGTACGGGGGGCCGAGAGCCGAATTACTTCTTTGGCTGGAACTCCGGCAGGCCGAGTTGCCAAAGCAGGAAACTCCACTCGTCAGCCTGCGTCTCGTGCCGCTGCTCCTCAGTACCGCCCATATCACCATGGCCCCCGGCGAAATCGACGCGAAGAAGGATCGGCTTCTGACCTGAGGTCGCCGCTTGCAGACGAGCCGTCATCTTCCCCATCTCCCAAGGGGAAACACGTGGGTCGTTCATGCCAGTTTCGAACAGGACGGCCGGGTAAGGCGTCTTGTCCTCGATATGCTCGTAAGAGCTCATAGCATATAGTGCTTTGAAACCGTGTTCCGTTTTCGTGCTGCCCAACTCCGGGATATTTGTTTGACCGTTCTGTGTTGTTTCAAAACGCAATGTGTCTGATACTCCGACTTTGTCGATCGCCGCACCGAACAGATCTGGCCGCTCCGTAATTGCACGGCCGATCATAATGCCGCCCGCGCTTGTGCCCATACCAGCCAGGTGCGCTGGTGAGGTGTACTTATGGTCAATCAGATACTGTGCACAGGCGATGAAGTCGCGCCACGTGTTCGGTTTGGTGGCGCCTTTGCCGGCCAGGTGCCACTCCTCTCCATATTCCCCACCGCCGCGCACGTGACAGACGGCGTAGATTGCACCTTTTTCAAACCACGCAAGTTGGGTTGGATCGAAGTATGGAGACATCGAAATTCCATAGCCGCCATATCCGTCTAGCAGCGTAGGATTCTTTCCATTCAGATTCGTGCCTTTGCTATAAACGAGCGACAGCGGAATCGAGACACCGTCGTAGCTCCCCGCCTTCACCTCAACCGATTCAATGTTTGCCGGCTCATCATAAGGACCCCTGGGCTGGAGCTTCGTATCGGTGACTTTCTTGGTCTGAGGTTCGTATGCATAAACCGTAAACGCCTTTGTCCACGTGGTCAGGTAGAGCAGGGCCCCCGGTATCCGGGGATCCGCACCCACATAGACACTTCCTTTAACGGGTAGTGCCACCTCCTCGGACACAGGATGCGGACCGTACGGCAGACGCAGGACACGGCCAATTCCGCCATCCAGCAGTGCTACGTACAGGGCATCCCCAGCGGGATAGATGCCGGTGATCACGGATTCGCTTGGCGGAACGACGACTTCCGCGGTGGCCAGGTTGGGGTCCCGAGCATAGGTCCGGAGAATCTTGTATCGTGAAGCGTTCTTGTATGTCAGCAAATACATCTCATCACCGTGCAGTCCGATGCTCGTGACTCCGTCGGCAAAATCAGCTACCTTGCGCCACCCCGGGTTCGGAGTCCCGACGGCCTTCGCCGAAGCGATGTAGTATGCACTGTTCGGCGTGACGCTGCCATTGAGTACGCCCAGAGCGTATTGCGAACCAGGTTGTGTCTGGACCGATGCAATGAGGCTCGGGTCAACTTCAATTGATGGCACCACACCGTAACCGAAAACCGGTAGGTCATTTGCAGGATCTGTTCCCAGCACGTGCAGATACGAGCGGAACTTCTGCCGTACTTCCGCCTCCGGCGCGCCTGGCAGCAACTTCTGCAAGTGCCCGTACACGAACGATCGGTTATCCGGCAGCCAATGTGGCTCCCAGGCCTCGGCACCGACCTGCGTTATCACATCACCGGTTTCTCGCCCGGTGGCGGTTTCAATTACATGGAGTTCACCATCGAGTTCAGATCCACCCGGAATTATGCCCACCGCCGCGTATCGTGAGTCATCTGATACCGAGACTCCCGAGAGCGTGTTCTTTCCTTTGCTCTGGCTCGACCCGGAGAGCCCAACCTTCTCAGGATCGAGCAACAATGTGTCTTCACCGCTGATGCCCCGGCGCTTATATAGCTTGAACACGTTCTCGCCAGGAAGAAGCTTTTCAAGCAGAAACAGATTTTCAGGAAGACGCCCCACAAAGACTTTTGGTACGGACCGGTCTAGCTCCTCAATGCGTGCCAATAAGCCGCTGCGGCCCGGGATAGCTGCTAACAGAGCACGCGTGTAGTCATTCTGGCCCTTGAACCAGGACTGCACAGCAGGATCCTTGACATTCTCCAGGTAGCGGTAGGGATCGGAAACTTTGGTTCCGTGGTAATCCTCAATTACTGGTCGAACTGGTGCAACTGGAGGCGATTGTAACGCCGTCGTGGTCCCTTTCTGCTCTTGGCCAACAAGCGAGCAAACGATTACCAGAATCGCCGATACTGCCAAAAAGACCAATCGTTTCACTCGCATGTAACGCTCCTTTGGAGAAACGAATGGGTGTTAGTCTATCACGATTTCCGAGAACCGCCAGATAGCTGGCGATAAATCCCTATGTAATCAAGAATGCGGCGCGGGCCCGTAACGGAAACGGATTACCAGAGACCAAACTGCGCCAGCTAGATTGACTGAGCGCTCGGACCGGAAGCCCCGACTTCCATCCCACCTTTCCTCCTATTAGGAATGAGTTGATCTACAGTGGCCCGGAGCGGTCAAGGGCGCGACCAACGGAGCGGCGCAGCTTTACCATTGACGGCGAGGACCGCTGTGGAAAGTGGAGCGGGAGGAAAGCGGGCGGCTATAGTTCGACAACGTTCAGGCCGGGTATCATCCGAAAATGGCGCAGATTCCGCGAGCCGACTGCGTAATCGAAGTGTAATGCGGTGACACCGATGAGCAGATCCGGGAACGGAATTACGCGTCCGCCCTGCTTTGCGTCGGCATCGATCTTCGCCGCGGCCTGGGCCATCTCCTTGGTGAACGCCTCCACAGGGATCGCGACAAAAACGGTGTCGAGATACTCACGCCGCTTCTGCGCCAGCTCCGGTGTGTTAGCGCGATATAGGCCGTGCTCCAGTTCGATCACAGTAATGGAGGAGAGTACGATTTCGGTTTCGCCGTGCACCTCTTCAAGCCTGGCCAGCAGTTCACTCACCGATTTTGCATTACGCTCGGCGGCAATGAGCACGCCGGAGTCGAGGACTAATCCCATGCAGGCGGATTCAACGGCTCGCTGTGGGCATCGATGGCTGCTTGCACATCTTTGGCGAAGTCGGGATCAGGAACGGGAGCATAGCCGAGCTTGTCTTCGTATGCCTTCGCCAGAGCGATGCACTCGCTGATCTTCCGTCCCGGACCTTGCGGCGTCTTGATAACCGCGACAGGGCGATGGTCCTGCTCCACGACGATCTCGACGCCAGCCCGCACTTTCGCTAGAACGGCATGGGTGTCGCGGGCGAGTTCGGCCTCGGTGATGCGGACGGTCACTTCTTCGATCATAGCTGCTATCCCTCCTCTTTGTCCTCTTCGGCCTCGCGCCGAGGCCCGTAAGACAGGTACGATGAAAACGGTTGTGGCCTCAGCGGCGTCGTGATAAACACGTGCGCGAGGAGGCGGCAAACGATGCTGTACGTATTGACGGAAGTTTTCATGGAAGGTCACAGGTCTCGGAATCCAGGCTGTTGGTGTAACGGGGTGGGAACATTTTCGTACACTACATTTGCACTACATTAACGGGTTCCGATCCGGATCATTGGAAACTCAAAGGCGCTTTTCGCTCCCAGAATTCACGCCTGCGAGTCTATGTACTTGATTTCAAAACTCGCCTAGCTTCCCAAGCTGGACGTCGCGGGTTCGAGTCCCGTCTCCCGCTCCATCTTTTCTAACTTACAGACGCTCGAAAAACACGCCCTCCGTAGCCCTCCATTAAGAATCACGCCGACCTCTTTCGAATCGGAGTGACCTTATTGAGAACGGATTCCTCGATCTGTTTCGCCGCAACCATCCGGTCCTCGATGGTCGATTTGGTGTAGACATCGAGGGCTACCCCGATACGCGTCCGCGCTGGTCAGCAGCCACCTTCGGATCCACCTTGGCGTGATGGCCGAGACCGGCGTGGGTCCGCCGCATGATTTGGAAGTTGACCCAGCCCAAGCCGACGAGTAGCAACTTGACCCTGATGTGATCTTCGAGCAGCGAAGACCGCCAGAGCGGTTGGCCAGTCTCCCCAGCGAAAACATACGCAGCGGGATTCCGTTCTACCGCCATTTCCATCCACTCGCGAAGGAGAGAAGCCGTGCGGCGGAACGGCGATCGTACGTACAGAGCCGTTTTTTGGAGCCGCGAACTTTCCCCTGTACACTCGGCGGCGGATCTCAATCACCGATCCGTCCGCGCTAATGTTCTCCCGCTGAATCGCTAGTAGTTCCCCAGGGCGCATACCAGCGAAAATCGCCAGTTGCAGAATTACCTGTTCCCGAACTCCACTGCCGCTAGTGCTTGCTCGACTTGATCCGCCGACAACGCTTGGCTCGCACCTCGTTTAGCTATCTTTGGGGTGTAGAGCGCCGTGGCTGGACTCACGGAGATCAGCCTTTCAGAAACCGCCAACTCAAACATTGAGGTAAGGTCCCATCTGAGGTGATCCACAACGCTGAATGAGAGTCCGGCTGTAGCCTTCCGTTCGAGGAACTGCTGGAGCGTTGAGAGGGTGAGATCCTCCAGGCGTAAACCCCCGAGCGCTTTGACAATGTGATGCTGAATCCGGTTCTCCGAAGTGCTGGCCGTGGATTCCTTCCACTTGCCGCGGTGGAACGGCAAGTAAGCCTGATTCAGGAATTCCTGAACAGTCGCCGGGCGGATCGGAATCGCCGTTCGGTCGCCACCGTTGATCCCGCCCATGAACTCCTGGCGCTTCGCGTCGGCTGTGCCCTTGTTCATCGCCGAGGCCAAGCCCAGCGTGTAATAGCGCCTTTCGCTTTTTTCGTCGTAGTACAAAACCACCCGTACTCTCCTATTTCCGTGCTTGCGAAGCTGCAAGCTTCCTTTTTGAAATCTCCTGCGTCTCATGGAATCTCCTTTTGAGGCGCAGGCGTTAATTCGGGGTGATCCGATGGTATCACTGCGTTAGGCTCCCCTGGGCTGAGGCTGTTCTTGCGCCAGAATCCATTGATCCATTACGGCCCGGCGGATCAGAGCGCGGCGGCCGGCGAAACACCGAGGTAATTGGCTGCAGCCTTGATCTCCATGATCTCGCGATAACCAACTGCTTGAGTTTCAGCAATCATTGCTCTGTTCCCCACCTCAGAATCTCCTGGCCCTCGACCGCGACGGGCCTTCCAATCCCTTTGTTGTCGTTCAACGCCAAGTGATGAGTAATCTCCGTTCAAGCCATCTTTTTACTAAGGAATGGCAAGCATCGGTATAGGACATTCAGATCAACTTTTTTTCGTTGGGTCTCCGTCGCACATGGCTACGCGAAAGTCGTATCGCGGTTTGCTCAGGGCTGCCATCGCGCTCGCCAGCAGGTCGAATTTGGCTGCCCCAACGGTTTGCGCTGTGGGTTGGCGGCGCCCGCGATTACCCGCCATTGCACCGCCAGGGATCTGTCTCGGGGAATGCCCGCTAGATCGTAGAAAAGTAGCGACTCTCCGCTCCAGGCCTTGATAGGCTGAGAGCGAATTTTCTTTTGCCGAGAAAAAGGAGAGCCGCTATGAAGAAACCATATC
>JASHOO010000230.1 GCA_030041035.1 Bryobacteraceae bacterium
ATTCGCCAGGCCGATCACATTCTGGTGGTGGCGGATGGCAAAGCCGATCCTGCGCCGGGAGAGATCGAGACCGAGCTGTTACGGCCCCATGATGGCCGCTACATGGCTCCGCAGTGGATGGTCCTGGTGCACAATGACAGCGATCCATCCGGAACGCGAAAATGGCTGGACGCGCGGAATGTGGAGCGCCATTTCCATGTGCGGTTATCGGATTCTACGACCGTGGAGCGCCTGGCGCGTTTCTTAACCGGCCGCGCGTTGGGTTTGACGCTGGGAGGCGGGTTCGCACGAGGCCTGGCACACGTTGGTGTGTTTCGCGCCATGGAAGATCTTAGCGTTCCAGTTGATGCCATCGGCGGCGCCAGCATGGGAGCGTTGGTGGGTGTGTTGCGGGCGATGGGTTGGGATTGCGAAAAGATCATCCGCGAAATCTGCGAAGCCTGCACAGGCATGTTCGGCGATCTGACTTTTCCGTTCATCGCGTTTAAGACGGGCCGGAAATTCAGTGAGGCGGTTCGAAAACTATTCGGCGATATTCAAATTGAAGATCTCTGGCTCCCATTCTTTTGCATTTCCGCAAACCTCAATCGTTCCCAGCTCAAGATTCATGCCCGCGGTTCTCTGGCAAAAGCGATCCTTGCGGGAACGAGGGCGCCCGGGGTGTTTCCGCCGATCGTGTACGAAGGGGAATTGCATATCGATGGCGGCGTCATCAACAATGTTCCGGTGGACATTATGAAGACGTTTGCGAACGGCGGCATTGTCGTGGGCGTGGACGTCTCTCCTCCCCACGAACTGCACCAGACCGACGATTACGGTGATGTGGTTGTGGGATGGGAAGCCTTTTGGAGCCGATTCAACCCGTTCGCCCGCAAACGCGTGTACACTCCGAGTATCCTGCTGGTCATGATTCGCACGCTGGAATACAGCGGGATCGCGTACAAGAACCACCGGATCGAGTTCGCCGACATTTACCTGTATCCGGAGCTGCTCAAGTTCAAACGGACGGATTTCCACTTGGCGGCGCAAATCGCGGACGCCGGACACGATGCCGCGAAAGCTAAGGTGTCGGAGTGGCTCGCCACGTCTACCGCCGCGGCGAAGCGCCCGGACCTCGCGACGCCCGTAAACGAGCGAAAGGCGGCGCGTGAGGCAGACTGATTCCTCCACGTCCGGCACGGTGCTGCTGACCGGTGCCACGGGGTTTGTGGGCCGTGAGCTGTTGTGGAGGCTGGTGCGCCAGCCTGGCAACCGCGTGGTTTGCCTGCTGCGCGCGAAAAATGATGCGGAGGCGGCGGCGAAGCTGGCGCACGTCCTCGATCAGGCTCGCCCTGAACCCTTGACCGCAGAGCAACGGGCGCGCGCAACGGTGGTCCGGGGAGATCTCACGGAAGAGGAATTGGGACTCTCGCCGGAGCAACAGGACGAACTGGCGGCGAGCGTTCATCGCGTGATTCACGACGCCGCAACAGTGGACTGGGCCACATCGCTAGAAACGGCGCGACAGATTAATGTAGAGGGCACGCGCCGCATATTGGAACTGGCCGCGCTGGCGCATGCCCGCGGAGTGCTGCGGCGCTTTGATTACGTCAGCACATGCCACGTTTGCGGGCGGCGGCGCGGACGCATCGCGGAGGAATCTCTCGACGACAGCGAGGGCTTTTTCAACCATTACGAACAAAGCAAGTTCGAAGCCGAGCAACTGGTGCGATCGAGCGCGCTGCCTTTTGCCACGTTCCGGTTGAGCTCGGTGGTGGGCGACTCACGCACGGGTTATTCCTCCACGTTCAAAGTGATGTACTGGCCGTTGAAAATGCTTTCGCGCGGCATGGCTTGGGTTGTCCCGGCGGACCGGCGCGGCATTGTGGACATCGTTCCGGTGGATTACGTGTGTGACGCCCTGGAGGCGCTTTCAGCGGACATGTCGCAGCGTGGGAAAACATTTCACCTGGCGGCCGGACCGGAGCATTCGTCGACGATCGGAGAGCTGCTGGACCTGGGAGTTAAGACTTTCCGGGTGCGCGCGCCGCTGCTGGTGCCTCCCTCTGTGTTCTTCTATACGCTACGGCCGTTGCTGTTTCTGATCACCTGGGGAAAGCGTCGGGAGATGCTGAGGAAGGGCCGCGTTTATGTGCCCTATTTTTCGTTCCGCGCGCCCTTTGATACCTCGCAGGCTCGCGCCGTTCTGGACAAGCTGGGCTTGCGGCCTCCCTTGGTTCAGGACTATTTTCAGAAGCTAATCGATTATGCGATTGCGAGCGACTGGGGCAAGCGGCCACCCAACGTGGCTGCGGTTTCTGTGCCTGCCGGCGGAGCGGAGCGACGCCCGTGAACTTCTATGACATGGAACCGGCCGAGCAGCGTAACGCCTCCGCCGGCAGATTGTTTCGTTATCTGCGGGATTACATCTACCCGTACCATCCGTATCTGCGCCGCCTCTACCAGCGCGAGCGGATAGATCTTTCCAAGCTGCGGACGCCCGACGATGTGCGGCGCCTGCCCATTATTGATAAGTCTCACTTGCAATCGGATCCGCAGCT
>JASHOO010000231.1 GCA_030041035.1 Bryobacteraceae bacterium
GCATGGGCCAGGCGTAGTAGCGCTGGTCGAAACCGGAGCGGGCACGGTCGCGCCAGAATTGATGAGCTAAATCGCGGCGCCATTCGCCGTAATTGTAGACGAACTCCTCGACGTAGTCGCGCTCCGGGAGCCATCCCAGGAAAAATTGATGCAGCACGGCATCGTGCAATACCACGACGCCCGGCTCTTCGAGCGCACGCCGGTAGATTTTGCGGTGAAGCGGATGGTTGCCGAGGTGGTAGAGGCGGACATCGGCGCGCCGGGGCGCGAGCTCGACGGTTCCGCGGCGGCGCAGGGCCGGGAACAGCGCGGCGGCGTAATCGGCCACGCCGGTGCGCGCGGGCGGCATCGGGGATTCAAAGCCTACGGTCACGGCTTTGTCCGTTTGCCGAACAACGCCGTGCCCACGCGGATGTGGGTCGCGCCTTCCTCGATGGCGACTTCGAAATCGTGCGACATGCCCATGGAGAGGGTCGGTAGATTGAGTTGCGCGGCTAGATCGTGCAGGCGGCGGAAATAAGGGCGCGAGACTTCGGCGTCGTCGGACCAGGGCGGCATGGTCATGAGACCGAGCAGGTGCAGATTTCGCGCGGCGCGCACGGCGCCGATGAGTGCGGGGAGCTCGCCGGGATCGGCGCCGCTTTTGGCTTGTTCGGGCGAAAGCTTCACTTCGAGCATGACGTCGAGCGGGCGGGCGGCTTCGTCCAGCCGCCGCACCAGCTTGGGCGAATCTACGGTCTGTATGACGGAGAACAGCTCCGCGGCGCGTTTGGCCTTGTTGGATTGCAGGTGGCCGATCAGATGGAAGCGCGCGCCGGCAAGGTCCTGCACTTCAGGCGCTTTGGACTCGAATTCCTGCACGTAGTTTTCGCCGAATTCGCGCAGGCCGGCGTCATAGGCTTCGCGAATGACGGCGGCGGGAAAGACCTTGGTGACGGCGATCAGGGTGATGGAGGAAGGCTCGCGGCCGCACCGCGCACAGGCGCGTTCAATACGCTCGCGCACTTCCGCCAGACGCTCGGGGACGCTCACGGCCTAGGGCGCGGGTGCGGCTTTCCAGTCGCCCTGGTCGATGTACTCATTGCTATCGACCAGCTTGGTTTGATACTTGCCCTCAAGCGCTTTCCCTTTGAGCTCGCCGTGAATGGTGGATTGGAGCTGATTGCCTTCGATATCGAAGTCGTATTGGGCGTCGATCTTGCCGGCGTCGGTCTTGCACAGCGTGACGTGGGTAGAGATGTCTTCACCCGCGTAAGTGAAGCTGACGGTGCACTTGGGCTTGCCGTCTTCGCGCACCACGGTGAGTTTGAATTTACCGCCGGCGGTGCCGCCGGTCCAGTCACCGGCGAAGGTACCCTGGATGTCGTCGGCGGCGAGAGCGCCGGCAGCAGCGAGGAAAAGCACGATGGGGAGGACCAAGCGCGGCATGCCGACAAAAATAGCAGGGGGCGGAGGGCGTCTGCAACCGGCCGGTCAGGAACTGAGGGACTCGACGGTTTCGGGCTCGGGCGGTGCGGGGTCTCGAGGCTCGGCGGGGGCGGCGCTTTCCGCGGGCGGGGTTTCAGGCGGCAGGGCGGCTTCGGGAGCCGGCGCATCGGGTGGGGCGGCTTCGGGCCGGTCCTGGCGGCGAATCCGGATGAGGGCTTGCAAGGCTTGCCCGCGCACGGCGGCGTCGCGATCCCGCAGCATGGCTTCGAGCATCGAAGCGCCGCGGGCCTCGAGGATGCGGCCGACGGCAAAGGCGGCTGCGGCGCGGGCACGCGGGTCGCTGTTGCGGGCCATGCTTTGCAAAGCGTCGCTGACCACCTCTTCCGGCTCGCCGCAGTAGTGGAGGCCGATCAAAGCGTTGGCGGCGACGCGATGATCGGGGTCGAGCGTGGCCTCGCGGAACAGGGCCGCGGCGAACGGGGAGCGGGTGTCCCACAGGCCTTCGACGGCGTTGGCGCGCACACGCGCATCGGGTTCGGCCAGCATTTTGCGCACCCAGTCGGGATTTCTGCTGGCCCGGGCGTACAGCAAAGCGGCATTTGAGCGCACGAACGGGTCCGGGTACCGCAGCAGCCGGGCGAGCGCCAGCAGCAGGTGCCGGTTGGGAGGCAGCCCGGAAACAATATCCAGGGCGCGTTTGGACCGCCCGACGTCGGCAATCGAGACGGCATCATCCTCCCCCACCGGGAAACCGATTTGCAGGAGCTTGATGTCCAGCATGGGGTCGAAAGCCACCCAGCGGCCGGCGAGCGCAATGGCCGTGGGCAAGGCAAGCAAGGCGGGATCGACCAGGCTGGTCAGCAGCAGACCGCTCGACCACGCCAGGTCGAGCAGGGGTGCGACGCCGGCTTTCTGGGTGTCGGCTTTGAGAATGCGGCAGGCCGAATGGAGAAAGCCGGCCGGGTCTTTTTCGAGCAGCCGCCGCAGGTCGCGCTTGACCACGGCCGAACCGGCCGTGCCGTCAACCAGACGCTGGAGGGGCCGGTCAAGCTCGTGGCTGCCGGCCGGTACGTTGGCCTCGTGAAAGAACTCGCGAAGCAGATCCTGGATGGCTGCTTCCATGGCAAAAGGCTATACAGTTGGCTTATCGGCAGCCTTGCGGCAACTTTGAGCGCGGGCGCCGGGACGAATCCGGCTCGGACCCACCCTTTCTAAGCTCTTTCTCCGATGCACTCCGTTCTCGCCCTACCCGATCATAAGGGCGGCGGCGGCATCGCGCAAAACCGTGAGAAGTCCTCGTAGTGGCAAGCACTTTCAGATTCTGAGCGATCCTCTGGTCCGGACCACTACGTTTGCCCAATAGGTGTGCCGAAAGCGGAATGCGATGGCGATGGAAGATCAAGACATCATTCGCGAATTTCTGATCGAAAGCAATGAAAACCTGGCCCGCCTGGACCAGGAGATGGTGGAGCTCGAACAGCGCCCCAAAGATCCCGCCTTGCTGGCCGGCATATTCCGCACCATCCACACCATCAAGGGGACTTGCGGGCTTCTGGGGTTTGCCACGCTGGAAGGGATTACGCACCTGGCCGAGGACATCCTGACGCAGTTGCGCGACGGGCAGCGGGAGCTGACGCCGGAGCTGGTGACGGTGATTCTCGAGGCCGTGGACGCGACCAAGAAAGTGCTGCTGGCCATTGAGAAGACGGGCGGCGAGGGACCGGACACGCACGGCGCGCTGCGCGAGCGGCTGGAGGCGGCGCGGAAACGGCCCACGGCATCGGGAACGGCCGCGACGGCTCCGGTGGCACCGGTTCCAGTGGCACCGGAGGCGCCGGCCGAAGCCCCGGACGCGGAAGACGCGGGCGCGCGGAAAATCGCCTCGGTAGCCGATTCGACCATCCGGGTGGACGTCGGGCTGCTGGACAAGCTCATGAACCTGGTGGGAGAACTGGTGCTCACCCGCAACCAGATTCTGCAATTCAACGCGCAGCAGGAAGACACCACCCTCAACGTCACCTCACAGCGGCTGAACCTGATCACCACCGAGCTTCAGGAAGGCGTCATGAAGACGCGCATGCAGCCGATCGGCGTGGTGTGGAACAAGCTGCCGCGCCTGGTGCGGGATCTGGCGGCGAACCTGGGCAAGCAGATCCATCTGGAGATGGACGGCGCCGACACCGAGCTGGATAGAACCATCATCGAAGCCATCAAAGATCCGCTGACGCACATCGTGCGCAACTGCTGCGACCACGGCATCGAGCCCTCCGAGGTGCGGAGCGCCAAGGGCAAACCGGCGCACGGCAGAGTGATGCTGCGGGCGTTTCACGAAGGCGGCCAGGTGAACATCGAAATCTCCGACGATGGCGCCGGCATCGACCTGATGAAGGTCAGAGAGAAGGCCATCCGCCAGGGCGTGCTGCGTCCCGAGCAGGCCGAGCGCGCCAGCGACCGCGAAATCCTCAATCTGGTTTTCCTTCCCGGCATGTCGACGGCCGAAAAAGTGACCAGCGTTTCCGGACGCGGCGTGGGCATGGATGTAGTGAAGAGCAACATCGAGAAGATCGGCGGCGCGGTGGACCTGGTGAGCCGCGCAGGCCAGGGCACGACCCTCAAGGTCAAGATTCCGCTGACGCTGGCGATCATCCCGGGACTGATCGTGACGACCGCAGAAAGGCGGTCGGCTCCGCGGCTTCGGCGGGCGTTGGGCGAGCG
Source organism: Bryobacteraceae bacterium (assembly GCA_030041035.1). Classification (GTDB taxonomy): domain Bacteria; phylum Acidobacteriota; class Terriglobia; order Bryobacterales; family Bryobacteraceae; genus QHXW01. The sequence goes on from JASHOO010000231.1 coordinate 4,144, forward strand.
CTTTGTGATCCCCCAGGTCAGCCTGCTGGAGCTGATCCGGCTGGAGGGGGAAGCCGGAAAAAGGCAGATCGAGCGCATTCATGGGACGCCGGTTTATCGCCGGCGGGGGCAACTGCTGCCCATCGTCTATCTGAGCGAGGTGTTGGGGATGGGCGAGCCGTTGGACTCGGGCGTAGTGAACATCGTGGTGTTGCAGGCCGAGGACCGGCAGTTCGGGCTGGTGGTGGACGGCATCAGCGACACGCAGGAGATCGTGGTGAAGCCGCTCGGCAAGCAATTCAAAGGGCTCGACTGCTATGCCGGGGCGACCATCATGGGGGATGGACGGGTCGCTCTGATTCTGGATGTGCTGGGGATCGGGCAGAAGTCGGGGGTGGTGCAGGAGACGCGGGAGCAGGCGAGAGCCGAAGGCGACCACGAGCAGCAGGCCGGCACCGACCGCCAGACCTTTCTGCTGTTCCGCGCCGGCTCGTTCGAGCGGGTGGCGGTGCCGCTCGCTTTGGTGGCGCGGCTCGAGGAGTTTCCGCAATCCAAGATCGAGCATGCGGGCGGAAGGCTGGTGGTGCAGTACCGCGACCGGATCCTGCCGCTGGCGCCGCTGGGAGCCATTCTGGGGGACGGGGCGGCCCAGACCGCGGCGGTGCGGGACCCGGCGCAAGCCATTGTTTTCGCCGACGGCGACCGTACCCTGGGCATTCTGGTCGATCAGATTCTGGACATCGTGGAAGACAACGTGACCGTCCGGCGCGGGGCCGACCGCCCGGGCCTGCTGGGATCGGCGGTGATCGGCAAGAAGGTGGCTGACCTTCTCGATCTGCATGCGGTGATCGAGGGGGCGGACGCGCACTGGTTCGGCGGCCGCGAAAACCAGCCGGCCGAAGGCATCACCGTGATGGTGGCGGAAACGTCGGCGTTCGCGCGCGGCCTGGTGCGTAACGCGCTCGACATGGCTGGCTACCACGTGGTGGAGGCGGCGGACACCGAGGAAGCTTTGCGCATGCTGGAGAAGAGGAAGATCGGGGTGGTGGTGGCGTCGGCCGACCTGCGGCCGGCCGCGGACGGCGGGCTGCGGGAAAAGATGCAGGCACTTCCCGAGTGGGCCGGCATTCCGGTTTTGACATTAGGCAACTCGGCCGATGAGATCCGGGCGTACAGCGGGCATTTGCGGGATCTCGAAGACTGCCAGGTGAAATTCGACCGGGAAGCCATGCTGCGCTCGGTGGCCCGGCTCGCGGCGGCGGTGAACGCAGAGCCATCGCCGGCGGTCGCAGGGGACAAGGGTCGGTGAACATGACGGCAGAAAAAACCGGGGACGTTCGGGACCAGACCAACCGGCAGTTTGCCACGTTTTTTGTGGACGGGCTGTTTTTCGGAATCGAGGTTTTAGAGGTGCAGGAGGTGCTGCGCTATCAGGAGATGACGCCGGTGCCGCTGGCGCCGGAAGTGGTGGAAGGGCTGATCAATCTGCGCGGCCAGATTGTGACCGCGGTCGATATGCGGCGGCGGCTGGGCCTCGAACCGCGGCCCGAGGCGCGGACGCCCATGAATACGGTGGTACGGACGTCGGGCGGCGCGGTGAGCCTGCTGGTGGATGAGATCGGCGACGTGGTCGAGGTGGACGGGTGCGCGTTTGAGCAGACCCCGGACAATGTGGCACCGGCCGCGCGCGAATTGATCAAGGGAGTGTACAAGCTCAAGGAGCGCCTGCTGCTGGTTCTGGACACGGAGAAAACCGTGAACGTGGCGGCCGGCGCGCAGGTCGAAAGATCTTTCTATTTAAGCCCGCGTGGCG
>JASHOO010000232.1 GCA_030041035.1 Bryobacteraceae bacterium
TATGACGCAGCACCACGCGCAGCCGCAATATTTTTCTGCAATTTTTTCACACCCTGAAGTTAGCGAACGTCAATGGTGTATGGCATCAGGCGCATCATCCCGCCTCGCGCCCAAAGCCGAATCTGCCACCGCTTCAGCAATCCGCGCCAACGTGAGTCCAGGGTCTCCTCGGGCGGCTGCCCGAACAGAAGATCGAATACGCTGCGCTTGGGCGGGTAGGTCACTAGCATCACATGCTCGGTCTTGGGGATCTTCGCCTTCTCCTTGACCAGGTCCAGGGCGCGGTCCAAACCGCCCAACTCATCGATCAGACCGTTGGCCTTGGCCTGCGACCCCAGCCATACACGCCCCTCCGACACCGGCTCAATTTGATCGAATTTGCGCCGCCGCGCCGCCGCCACCTTGCTCACGAAGCTCCGGTAATCCTCGTCAATAGCCTGGCGCAGTTTCGCCTGCCCGTCGGAGGAAAGCGGCTCGTAATCCGAATCGATATCCGCATACCGGCCGCGGCTTAGCAGGTCCTTGCTGAGGCCTAATTTGACGTACAGCCCGTGCAGGTTGGCCTTCCCAAACACCACGCCGATCGAGCCCGTGAACGTTCCCGGGTAGGCCACCACCGGATCGCCCGTCATGGCGATGTAGTATCCCCCCGACGCCGCCGTATCGGACATCGAAATGACCATCGGTTTCTCCTTGCTGAGCAGGTTCATCTCCCGCCAGATGGCATCGGAGGCAAATACCTCACCGCCTGGCGAATCAATGCGCACGATCACGCCCTTGATTCCTTCATCGTTGCCTACCCGCCGCAGCAGCTTGTCGAAGCTTTCGGATTCAATTCCGTTGTTGCCCGAGACGTCCGATCCGCCGTCGCCGCGCGTGATGCCGCCCTCCGCAGTCACCAGCGCGATGCGCTCCCTGCCCACCGGACCCACCGGCGCCACTCGCGAATAGTCGTGGAGCGAAACTTTCTTGAGCTCACCCACCCGCGCCTTCACCTCGTCCAGCATCTGGTCCTCGTAAAGCAATCCGTCCACCAGCCCCGCCTCCTTCGCGTGCGGGGAGAGAAAAGGCCCCTGATCGATAATGGCGCGGACCTGATCCGGCGTCTTTTTTCGTGCCTCGGCGATCCGCTGTACCAGGTTGCCGTAGAGATCGTCGAGAATACTGTTCAGCACCTCCTTGGTCTCCGGGCTCATCGAGGCCCGCGTGAACATGTCGCCGAAGTCCTTGTACTTACCGGCGTGCTCGATCTGCACCTGCACACCCAGCTTGTCGAGCGTGTTTTTGAAGAATAAAACCTCGAAGCGCATTCCCTTCAGATCCAGCTCATCCTCCGGATCCATATAAATCCGGTTCGCCGCTGTAGCCAGGTAATATTCCCGTGCGCCCGGCGTCTTCAGATACGCATAGATCGGTTTGCCGGACTTTTTGAAGTTCTCCAGATCACCGAGGATTTCTTCGAGCTTGCCCCAGCCGATGGTCAGGTCGCGCGGCTCCAACACGATGGCCTTGACGCGATTGTCGGCCGCGGCCTTGCGTAGCGTTCCCCAGATGTCTGTCACCGTCGGCGGAGTGCGCTGCTCCAGGAATGGGATTGGAAACTCCACCGGCGCCGTCTCCGGGATCTCGCCCTCCAGCTCCAGCATCAGCGTTGAGTCATCCGCTACCGCCGGCGGTCTTTCCCGCATGCGTGCGAGGGCGAAAACGCCGATCAGCAGAATCAGCCCCGCCAGGATGATGCCGGTCAGCACGCCGATCAGAAATTTGGCCATTCCCCTAGGCTCCCGATAGGATCAGCTCGAACCGCCGGTTCACTTCTTTCAGGTAAGCTTCGTCCCCCCCTTCGAGTTCCACCGTGGCCGAGCCCTTATACCCGATCTCGCCGAGCGCCCTGTACACTTCTTTCCAGTCAATCTGCCCTTCCCGCAGCGGTGCCCACGTCGTCACATCGTGCTCGTACTTGAAATCCTTGATGTGCAGTTTGATGATGCGCTTGCCGAGCGTGCGAATCCAGTCCTGCGGATAACCGTAAAACACCACGTTGCCCACGTCGAAATAGGACCGGATCCACGGACTCTGGAATTCATCGATATAGCGCGCCATCTCCAGCGGGCTCAGCAGAAACTTATTCCAGACTTCCTCGATCCCGATAATCACCTTCAGCTCTTCCGCCATCGGAATCAGCTTCCGGATCTGCTCCTGCGATCGCGTCCAGGCCTCACGATAAGTCGTCTGCGGGTTCACTACCGCTGGCACCAGCAGCACGGTATCCGCGCCCCAGAAATGCGCGTTGCGCAGGCTGGTATGCATCCCCTCCACGCTCTTCGCCACCACCGCCGGATCCGCCGATGACAGCGGATAGTCCCAGTGCGCCATGTTCATCACCGAGTGAATGCGCAGGCCCGAGTTCTCCGCCGCCTTCTTGGTTTCTTCGGCGTCGTGCTCGTCCGGCATGGTCGGGCACTCGATTTCCTCGAAACCTGCGTCCCGCGCCATCTGCAAACGGTCGGCGATGCTCACCTTTGGCGGCAGCATCTCGAATTCCACGGCTCTCTTGATCGGCAGTTTTTCTGCCGCGTTCATCTGAGGCCGCATCAGCACGGTCGCCGCACTCGCAGCCAAAAACGTTCTTCGGTTCATATCGCTCCTCAAGCGAAACTTAAACCCGTTTCCTGCGCCACTTTCATGATGTAGCGCTTCCCTTCATCGTATTCCTCGGCCGTCTTTAGATGTTCGAGCATCAGCGGCGCATCCACCGGCAGCTTTGCAAGCTCCGTGAGGTACGCCCGGTAATCTACTTCTCCCCGGCCTGGAATCACTTCCACAAAATGCACGTTCATCTCCGGAATCCACTGCAGATCCTTGGCGTGGCACGAGGTAATCCACGGCCCCAGCTTTCGGAAACACTCCGCAATAAACTCTCTGTTGCGATAAAACTTCTCCGGACAGTTGATGCCGTTGCACACGTCCAGATGCACGGCGAATCCCGAGCGGTCTACTGCGCGCACCAGCTTCACATAGGAATCCGGCCCGTCCGGCAGGCTCCAGCCCATCATCTCGATCGTGAATTTCGTGCGCTTCGGCTGAACCTCATCGATTACCCGCCGGCAATTCTCGACCGTCGCGTCGAAAAACTCCTGCGAAAGATTCTTGGGATTCGGCCCGTACCAGACCTTCGGATTATACGAGCCGGCGATATCCGGGCAGCACCGCGCTCCCACCGCTTCCGCCAGCGTCAGCCGCTCGGTCACGTAGCGCAGATTCTTCGCCCGCTTCTCCGCATCCGGGTCCAGCATGTTGACCCACGCCCCGACCTCGGCGATCACCACATTCTCGGCCGCAAACGCCTCTTCGATTTCCCGCACCCGCGCCGTGTCCCCGGCTTTAGCCTCCGGACAGTACGCCGCGCTGTAACCCAGCCGCCGGTGCTCGCGCGCCAGCTCTCGCGGATCGTCGCTCTTGAGGAAAATCGGTCCGCCCAGCCGGATTGCCTTCCCTGAAGGAGCGGCGAAGGCGGCCGCCGTCGCGCCCACAAACATACGCCGAGTCATGTAGACATTCTATCAGCCGCTACCTCTGCGTAACGCTGGCCAAAGCTACAAGCATGCCGGCGCTTCCGCTGATGTTACACTGGCTAGCACTCATGGGAGCGAGTCGAGTTTTCCTGTTTGCTGGCGTCTTTCTTTTTGGTCAAGCCTGGGCGCAAACCTACGACGAGCGCATCCAGGATGCCTTGACGCGCGTGGATCACACCGTCACCCAGGGTCCGTTCCAGGCCATCTGGCAGTCGCTCGAAACCTATCAGGTGCCCGATTGGTACCGCGACGCCAAATTCGGCATCTTCATTCATTGGGGCGTGTATTCCGTGCCCGCCTTCGACAGCGAATGGTATCCCCGCAACATGTACATTCGGGGCAGCGCCGTCTTCAAGCACCACATCGCCACGTTCGGCCCGCAAAATCAATTCGGCTATAAGGACTTCATCCCGCGCTTCACTGCGGAGCACTTCGATGCCCGCCACTGGGCCGAGCTTTTTCGCAAAGCCGGCGCGAAATACGTCGTTCCGGTCGCCGAACATCACGATGGCTTCCCCATGTACGATTGCAGCTTCACCGATTGGAGCGCCGCCAAAATGGGTCCCAAGCGCGATGTGGTCGGCGAGCTGGCGGCCGCCGTGCGCGCCGAAGGTCTCCACTTCGGCGCATCTTCGCATCGCGCCGAGCACTGGTGGTTCTACAACGGCGGCATGACCTTTGATTCCGACGTCCAAGATCCCCGCTACGCCGGCCTTTACGGCCCCGCCAAACCGGACAAAACACAGCCCGATGAACCTTATCTCCACGATTGGCTGGCCCGCACCACCGAGATCGTCGACAAGTATCAGCCCGAGCTCGTCTGGTTCGATTGGTGGATTGAGCAGCCCGTCTTTCAGCCGTATTTGCAGAAGTTCGCGGCCTTCTACTACAATCGCGGCGCCCAATGGAAACGCGGCGTCGCCATCAACTACAAGCACAAATCATTCCCCGAGAAGGCTGCCGTCCTCGACATCGAGCGCGGCCAGCTCGATAAGCCGCGGCCCATCTTCTGGCAGACCGACACCTCCATCGGCGAGAAGTCCTGGGGTTATATCGAAGGCGAAAAATTCCGCACGCCGGATTCACTGGTGAGTGAGCTGGTCGATATCGTCAGCAAGAACGGAGCCCTGCTGCTAAACATCGGCCCCCGCCCCGATGGCACCATCCCGGAGCCGGCGGAAAAGATTCTCCTGGAATTGGGCCGCTGGCTTTCGGTGAATGGGGAAGCGATCTACGGAACCCGGCCTTGGAAAATTTACGGCGAAGGTCCGACCAAAGTCGTGGGCGGCTCGTTCAAGGACACGGCGACCCATCCCTTCACCGCGCAAGACATCCGGTTCACCACCAAAAACGACGTCCTCTACGCGATCGCACTGGCATGGCCGCCGGACGGCAAGGTCATCGTCAAATCGCTCGCTGGCGGAGCCGCTGATGCCAAAGCTGAGATCCAGTCGGTCGAACTCGTCGGCTCCACCGCTCCGCTCAAATGGCATCGCGGCAAGGACGGCTTGAGCGTCGAGCTCCCCGCCGAAAAGCCCTGCGACTACGCCTTCTCTCTGCGTATCCGCTAGGATCTCAAATTCGCCGGAATCAGCCGCTCCACAATGATCACGTCGCGCCAAACGCCATCGAGCTGCCCGTGTTTCTCGTACCTTCCCACTTCACGGAACCCCAAGGCCCGGATCAGCCGCCGGCTCGCCTGATTCTCCGGAAAGATGCGGGAAACCAGTTTCCAATAGCCCGCCTGTTCCGCAGTCTCGATCAGCGCCGCCAGGGCCATGCGTCCCGCGCCGCGGCCTCGCCACGCGCGCCCGGCATATACCGAAGCCTCGGCAATGCCGGCGTAGCAATCGCGGTTCCGGTACCCGGATGTCGCTGCGAACGCCGCCACCACGCCGCCTTCCTCCACCACAACCACGGGATGCTTGCCGTCAAACCACGCGCACACGTCTTCCGCGCTCCGCGGCCGCGTTTCGAACGTCGCCGTGCGGTCCGCAATACCCTCGTTGTAAATTCGCGCGATGGCTTCCGCATCCTCGCGTGTGGCCAGCCGGGTATGCATCTTTAGAATCCTACATCCTCTCCCGTTGCCCCGCGCGCTGGACGCCAATTCATTGCACAATATCGAAGATGAAACCGCTCCAACAAATCTTCTTGCATGACCCTTGGCAGCTCGTCGTGCCCGTCTGCCTGCTGCTCGTAACTGTGGCCGTCGGCTTCCTGGTGAGATGGCTGCTCTTCCGGGCCCTGACTCGTTGGGCCGCCAGGTCCTCCAGCAAGGTCGATCTGGTCCTGACGCAATCCCTGGGCGGTCCCATTCTGATTTGGTCCTTCATCCTCGGGGTCTACTACGCTACCGAATTGCTCGATCTCCCTGCGCGCTCGACCCTGCTCATCGAGCACACCCTGCTGATCCTCGTCATCATCTCCCTCACCATCATGGCCGCCGGACTTGCCGGAAATTTGATCCGCCATTTTGGCGACCGCGCTCACGGCTCCAGGCCCGTTACCACCCTCACCCAGAACCTCGCGCAACTGTTCGTCGTCCTCATGGGGTCGCTGATTCTGCTCTACCACTTCGGCGTTTCCATCACCCCCATCCTCACCGCGTTCGGCGTCGGCGGTCTCGCGGTCGCTCTGGCGCTGCAAGACACGCTCTCGAATTTGTTCTCGGGCTTCTACATCAGCATCGCCGGCCAGGTGCGCCTCGGCGATTACATCAAGCTCAATACCGGCGAAGAAGGCTACGTCACCGATATCAGTTGGCGCAGCACAACCGTCCGCGGACTCTCTAATAACATGGTCATCATCCCCAATTCCAAGTTGGCGCAGGCTGTGGTCACCAATTACTACCTCCCCGAAAAACGCGTGTCCTTCGGCCTCCCCGTAAGCGTCAGCTATGGCGCCGATCCGGACCTTGTCGAGCGCGTGCTGCTCGAAGAAGCCACGAGCGCCGCGGGCTCCGTTCCGGGTCTGCTCGCCGAGCCCGCGCCTTCGGTTCAGTTGATCCCCGGCTTCGGCGATTCCGCCCTCAATTTCACCTTGGGCTACTCCGTCGCCGAGTTCGTCGATCAATACCGCGTGCAGCATGAGCTGCGCAAACGAATCCTCAAAAGGTTTCGCGCCGAAGGGATCGAAATGCCCTATCCCACCCGCACCGTATACATGCGCCAAGCCTGAATACGCCCGGCAGCGCGCCGTGATAATCTTGCAGGTGGCTGGCCGCTACTTGCAGGTTCTCGATGGTTCACTCCCTAGGGAAGGCTGTTCGGCGCGGCTGGCCACCCTTCTGGCTCGCTCTCTTTCTCGCCGCGCAACGGGAGCGCCGGCCGAAAGTTGGAGCGGCTTCCAGCCGGCGGATCGCTCAGTGTGCGACTCTGTGCTATCCAGCTTGGGTTTGCTCTAACCCGATTTTTGCCCATTCCCCCTGCAAAATCCAGATCGCTTTTGGTTAACATCCCGCATTCGCTGGCGCTGCCGTGCTTTAACCGTAACCCATGTCCCGCCTCAACCCGGATCGAACGCCGATAGTTATTATCCCCTTGTTTGTCGCCCCCGAGCGCCCTGAGATATAGTCGTTTTCACCATGCGATTGACCTTGGTTAGTACTGCCGCCTTGCTCGCATCCGCGGTTTCTCTGCTGGCTCAGGCAACTGGTTCCCGCTCCCCCGTCGACGATGCCCTCGATTTGCTCTTTCACCTCCGCCAGTTGACCGAGGTGCAAATCTCACCCGATGGTGCCTACGCCGCCTGGGTGCAGTCGCGTGAAGACCCCGGCACAGGCGCCGTTACCCTTTCCATCTACGTCGCCGACCTCCATAAGCCCGGTAGCGCTCCCCGCCGCGTGACCGCTGACAAAGACAAAGCGGAACACTACGAACGTTCCATCGCCTGGTCACCCGATGCAAAGAATCTTGCCTTCCTCTCCGACGCCGAGAAGGCGGGTCAAATGCAGCTCTACGTGACTGACCTCGACCGCGGACACGTGCGCAAGCTCACCAGCGTCACCGGCGCCTTGGCCTACCCCTCCTGGTCACCCGATGGAAAGAGCGTCGCCCTCCTGTTCACCGAGAACGCCCCGCACACACCCGGCCCGTTGGAGCCGGTCCCCCCGCAGACCGGCGTCATCAATCAGCAGATCCTGATCCAGCGCATCGCCGTTGTAGACGTGGCCTCCGGCAAGCTCCGCCAGGTCTCGCCGGCCGACCTTTACGTCTACGAATACGACTGGTCACCCGACAGCCAGCGCTTCGTCGCCACCGCCGCGCCCGGCCCGGGTGATGACAACTGGTGGATTGCCCAGGTCTATTCCATCAATCTCGACAGCGGCAAGGCCACTTCGATGCTGAAAACCCAGATGCAGGTCGCCAATCCCGTCTGGTCTCCCGATGGCATGAACGTGGCTTTCATCGGCGGTTTGATGAGCGACGCAGGGTTCAATGGCGGCGATATTTTCATGCTGCCCGCCGCCGGTGGGGAACCGCGCAACCTCACCCCCGATCGCAAAGCGTCGCCCAACTGGTTGCGATGGCTGCCCTCGGGACAGATTCTGTTCACCGAAAATGCCGATGGCGCCGTCGGCGTCGGGCTGCTCGATCCCTCCGGGCCTGACGTCAAATCCCTCTGGACCGAGAACTCCTCCTTGTCGCTTTCGGTTACGCCGGATATGAAGAATTCTGCCGTGATTCGCGACTCGTTCGGCACTCCGCCCGAGGTCTGGGCTGGCCCGGTCGGCGAGTGGAAGCAGATTACGCGCATCAACGGCGAGTTGCATCCCTTCTGGGGGGAGGCCAAAAGCTTGCACTGGACCAGCGAGAATTTTCCCGTCCAGGGCTGGCTCGTTTACCCGCAGAAATACGATCCGTCGCGGCGCTATCCACTGGTCGTGGCCGTGCACGGCGGTCCCGCCGGCACGGTCACGTCGCGCTGGCCGTCTACTTACAACTACGAAATCATGCTCGCCGCCGCCGGATACTTCGTGCTTTCCCCCAACCCGCGGGGCAGCTACGGCGAAGGAGAAACTTTCGCCCGCGCCAACGTGAAGGACTTTGGCTACGGTGATCTACGCGATATCCTGGCGGGCGTTGACCAGGTGCTCCAAACCCTGCCCGTCGACCCGAACCGCGTCGGCATCACCGGATGGAGCTATGGCGGATTTATGACCATGTGGGCCATCACCCAGACCGACCGGTTCCGCGCCGCCGTCGCCGGCGCCGGCATTGCCAATTGGCAAAGCTACTACGGCGAGAACTCCATCGATAAGTGGATGATTCCGTATTTCGGCGCTTCCGTCTACGACGATCCGGCCGTTTACTCCCGCAGTTCGCCCATCACCTTCATCAAGAATGTGAGAACGCCCACGCTCATTCTGGTCGGCGAGCGGGATGGCGAATGCCCCGCGCCGCAATCTTATGAATACTGGCACGCTTTGCAGACTTTAGGTGTGGAAAACGAGTTCGTAGTATATGCCGGGGAAGGTCATCGCATCGGCCGCCCGGTTCACCGCCGCGATATCGTCCGGCGCGCCATCACCTGGTTTGACGGCCATCTGAAGTGATTGCGACATCAGCCGCCAAAACGCCCCAGCAACCGGGACGCAAAGGAGAGCAACGCCAGCCCGGCCGCAAAGACCGTCGTGTCGGCTATGTCTTTTGTCGGGCCAATCTCCACCAGGTCCAGAACCCGCACCTTCGCATGCGCCCCACACAGGCGGGCTGCACTGCGCATCTCCGCCGGTGTGAGTCCGCCCGGACGCGAGCCAGGTGTGGCAGGCGCGAATGCCCGGTCGAGAACGTCCAGATCCAGATCCACGTAGATCGCTTCCACTTCCTGCTGGTCCAGCCGGTCGAGCGCCTCGGAAATCGTGGTCTCGATGCCCATGGCGCGCATCTCGGCGATGGAGACCACTTTGATGCCTGCCTCGCGCGCCACCTCGAAGTATTCCCGCGAGTTGGCGAACGGCTGGATGCCGATCTGCACAATCTGCGTGCCCGGCAGTCCGTCGGCCAATAGCGCCCGCACCGGGTTGCCGTTCGTCAGCCCGGTACCCAGATCGCGTAGGTCCAGGTGAGCGTCCAGCGTGAGCAGGCCGGCGCGCGGAAGCTCTGCGCAAATACCGTGGCATCCCGGTCTTGTGATGCTGTTATCGCCGCCCAGCAGCACCACCGCTTCCGCCTCGGCGCACGCGCCCCGCACCGCAGCCGCCAGCGGACCGAGCGCATCGCTAGGAGTAGACTCGGCTAGGGACAGGTCGCCCCGGTCATTTGCCGCAATCCGGCGCAGATCGCGTTGGCACTCCAGGTCGTAGGTGCTGAACCGTTGCAGAATCGATCGGATCGCTGCCGGCGCCAGATCTGCCCGGCCGGGAGTGATTGAACCCAGATGCAGTGGCGCTCCCAGCACCGCCAGCCGGCACGCGGCATCGGCGGCGTGTGCGCCGCCTAACCACGCACTGGCCCGCGGCCAGTGCGGATCATCGGGCATCAGCCGCCTTCTCCCTGGCCGTCGTTTCCACAACTTCACCCTGCCGGTAGACCATCACGCCGCGTTTGATGGTCATGTCCACCAGGTTCACTCCAAAGAAATACGGGATTTCACGATAATCCTGAGCATTCAGAACAATCACATCCGCCTGCTTCCCTGGTTCCAGGGATCCGATGCTTTCCGCCCGCCTGACGGCATGAGCGCCGTTGATTGTCGCCGCCGAAATCGCTTCGGCGGGCGACATCCGCATCTGCACACAAGCGAGCGAAAGAACCAGCGGCATACTGCAGGTGGGGCTCGTGCCCGGATTGAAGTCCGTCGCCAGCGCAACTGCCGCTCCGTTTTCGATCAGCATGCGCGCCGGCGCGTAGCGATCCAGGCCGAGATGAAACACCGAGCCCGGCAGAAGTGTCGCTATCGTTGAAGAACATCCCAGCGCCACTGCATCCTCTGCATCCGCCTGTTCGAGATGATCGGCGCTGGCGGCTCCCAGTTCACAAGCCAGCCGCGCCGCGCCCGTATGCTCGAACTGTTCCGCGTGGACTTTCAGCTCAAACTCGAGATCGCGCGCACACGCCAGGTATCGTTGCGCCTGGTCTACCGTGAAAGCGCCTCGATCGCAGTACACGTCGGCAAATGTAGCCAGCCGCTGGCGCCGGATGCGTGGCATCGTCTCCTCACACATCCGCGCAATATAGGCATCGGGATCGTTCTTGTACTCGGCAGGAACCAGATGCGCGCCGAGATACGTCGGCACGACGTCGGCCGGCTGCCCGTCAATTGCCGCAACCACCACCAGCGTTTTCAGTTCCGCCGTTTCATCCAGCCCGTAGCCGGATTTGGCTTCGAGGGTGGTCGTCCCGTGCCTGACAAAATTGCCGGCTGCCTGGCGCGCCTGTGTTTCCAGTACCTCGGGGGCTGCCGCCCGCACCGCTTTAACGCTCGCGAGGATGCCGCCCCCAGCCTCGGAAATCTGATGGTAATCGGCGCCGCGCAGGCGCATCTCGTAATCGAGCAGCCTCGCAGGGCCGTGGACCAGGTGAGTATGGCTGTCTACAAAACCCGGCATGACGACCCGGCCCCGGGCGTCGATCTCATCGGTGTCCCGCTCTTCGCTCGCCAGCCGCTCCACCTCGTCTGCTCGCCCAGCGGCCACTATCGCATCTCCCCGGATCAATATCGCGCCATTGCGAATCAGGCCAAGATCGCCCAAGGCGTCGCCGCGCCGTGGTGCTGGTGATCCGCGTAGGGTTAACAGTTGTCCGGCGTTCCGGATCAGCAGAACGCCGCTCATGAGCGAGGAGCTTCTTTGACAGGCGCGCGCAGTCCGGCGCTCTGCGCAAATCGGATGGCCGGCTCATAGCCAGCGTCCACGTGGCGCAGCACGCCGATCCCGGGGTCGCAGGTGAGGACGCGCTCCAGGCAGCGCGCACCGCTCGCTGTGCCTTCAGCCACCGTGACTTGCCCGGCATGGAACGAATAGCCGATTCCCACGCCGCCGCCGTTGTGGACGGAAACCCAACTCGCCCCGGCGGCGGTGTTCAGCAGGGCGTTCAAAACCGGCCAGTCGGCGATCGCATCGCTGCCGTCCGGCATGGCCTCGGTCTCGCGATAAGGCGATGCCACCGAGCCGCAGTCGAGATGATCCCGGCCGATGACGATGGGCGCTTTCAAACGGCCATCTGCCACCATCCGGTTCATTTCCAGCGCAAAGCGGGCGCGTTCTCCATAGCCCAGCCAGCAGATCCGCGCGGGTAAACCTTGGAAATGGACGCGCTCACGCGCCAGCGTGATCCAGCGGACCAAACTCGGATTATCGGCGAACAGCCGGCATACGAGTTCATCCGTGACGGCGATATCGGCAGGGTCGCCGGAGAGCGCCACCCAACGGAACGGCCCGCGGCCTTCGGCAAACAGGGGCCGGATGTATTCGGGCACGAAGCCGGGAATGCGGAAAGCATCGCTCACGCCCCGGTCCGCGGCCATGCGCCGGATATTGTTGCCGTAATCAAACGCAACGGAGCCGCGGCGCTGCAACTCCAGCATGGCGCGCACGTGCGCCGCGATGGAATCCAGAGAGCGATCGACATACTGTTTCGGATCAGCTTTCCGCAGTTTCGCCGCCTCCTCCAGCGAGCAGCCGGCAGGAATGTACCCGTTGAGCGGATCGTGAGCGCTGGTCTGGTCGGTCAGCAGATCGGGAACCAGACCGCGCCGGGCCATTTCGGGTACCACTTCGGCGCAGTTTCCCACCAGGCCCACGGAAAGCGCGCGTTTTTCCCGCGTGGCTTGGTCCACCAGGTGCAAAGCCTCATCGAGGTTTCCCGCCATGCGGTCGCAGTAGCCGCTTTCGATGCGCCGCTGGATGCGCCGTGCGTCCACTTCGACACACAGGAACGCGGCGCCGTTCATGGTCGCCGCCAGCGGCTGCGCGCCCCCCATACCGCCCATACCGCCGGTCACGACCAGCCTGCCCGCGAGCGTTCCCCCGAAATGTTTGCGAGCCGCTGAAGCGAAAGTTTCGTAAGTTCCCTGCAGAATGCCTTGCGAACCGATGTAAATCCAGCTCCCCGCTGTCATTTGGCCATACATGATGAGGCCGAGCTGTTCCAGCCGGCGGAATTCATCCCAATTCGACCAGTGGCCGACCAGGTTGGCGTTGGCGATCAGCACGCGCGGCGCTTCTTCATGCGTGCGGAAAACGCCGACGGGCTTTCCCGATTGCACGAGCAGGGTTTCGTCATTGCCCAGCGCTTCCAGTTCGCGCACGATAGCGTGATACGACGGCCAGTCGCGCGCCGCCTTGCCCGCGCCACCATAAACCACCAGGTCCTCGGGCCGCTCAGCGACTTCTGGATCGAGATTGTTCATGAGCATGCGCAGCGCGGCTTCCTGCTTCCAGCCTTTCGAGCGAAGAGTGGCACCGCGAGGGGCGCGGATGGCGGCAGGAGTCAAGGTTTCGAGGACCGGCATGGCAAATCCCCCGTTTTCATGATACGGCTCTCCAGGCGGATCAGGTGGATCGATGGAGCGGGGCGCGGTTCCGTGCGCCCCTAAAGGCCATCAAAACGTATACTTTACCGCGAACTGCAAAATGCGCGGTGAGATGTCACCGAAGATCTCACCAAACGTGGGATCCTGCTGAAAGTTATCGAGGCCGTTGCCGTTGAAGTTGGGACTGACGGCAAAGTTTACGTGGTTGGTGAGGTTAAAGAATTCAAATCGCAACTGGAGCTGCTGTTTTTCCTTGATGTTGAAATTCCGGCTGACCGCCGCGTCGATATCGAAGTAGGGCGGTCCCACCAGGGAATCAGAGCCTAAATCACCGAACGTTCCCACCGGGTTTGCCTCGAAACCAGCCGGGTTCAACCATTGTTGCGTGGCGTAATTGCGCTCGTATGGGTTACCAATGACGTCGGGCCGGTCGAGTCCGATACCAGTCCGGGAATTATCCAGGCCGGTGAAAACGGTAAACCAGATTCCGCTGTGAATGGAGAAGATGGGAGCCAATTGCCAGTTGCTCAGGAAACGGTTGGTCCAGACATTAGCGAAATGGGGAGATTGGACGACGAAGGTCAAATTGAAGATCTGACGCAGATCGAATCCGCAATTGCCCCGTTCTGCGTTCCTGTTGAACGGT
>JASHOO010000233.1 GCA_030041035.1 Bryobacteraceae bacterium
ATGACGCCGGCTGTGAGAAGCCGCTGCAATATCTGGCGGATTTCGGCCACGAGCTGCTCCTGGCCCAGGTGTGGTCGGAAGAGGACCGAACGCCGCCCTGGTTGGGAGATCTGGATCTGATGGACGCGGAAACCGACGCGCGCCTTCAGTTGCAATTCGATGAAGCCGCCCGCGATTTGTACACGCAGGGTTTCGACAAGTACGCAGAAGGCCTGCAACAGCTCGCTCTCCGCAATGGCGGCCGATACGTCGGCGTCTCCACAGAGATGCCCATCGAGGACATTATCTTTGGATCGCTGGTGCGTTCGCGGGTGATCGCCTGATGTACTTCCTGAACCTCTCGCTCGCGCAATTTTTGACGCTCGCCGGCGCCATAGCCGTTCCCACGGTGCTTCTGTATTTGCTGAGCCGCGCACGCCGCAAGCAGATGGTGGCCACTTTGCGCTTTTGGGTGGCCGCGGAGCAGCCGGCGGTTGTGCAGCGCCGCAAGCGCATCCAACAGCCTCTTTCGCTGATCCTGCAACTCGTGAGTATGCTGCTGTTGCTGCTGGCCATCGCACAGTTGCGGCTGGGGACGCCGCTGGCCACGCCGCGAAATCACGTCATCCTGCTCGATACATCCGCCTGGATGTCGGCCCGTACACCGGTCGACCGGCGCCGGACTTTGATGGACGACGCCCGCGACAAGGCTCTTCAGTATTTGAAGGCCGTGCCCGCCGCGGATCGCGTCATGTTGGTGCGCGCTGACGCCCTGGCCACTCCCGCAACTTCATTCGAAACCGACCGCGCGAAACTGGAGCGGGCCATCGCTCAGTCCGTACCGGCCGCAACCGCCTTGAACCTGGACCAGGCGCTGGCATTCGCCCAGCATGAGCAAGCGCTCAGCCCGTACCGCATCGGAGAGATTGTTTACATCGGTCCGGGCCGTGTCGCAGGCGAACAGACCCAGTCCGCTCCGCCCAAGAACCTGCGCGTTCTGTCCGTCTCCGATCCGATCGAAAACTGCGGGCTGCGCAAGATTGCCGTGCGTCGATCCGAAACCGATCCCGACGTGTGGGATATCTACGCGTCGGTGCGAAACTACGGCTCATCGGCGAAGGTACTCACATTGGCGCTTCGGTTCGGCGGCGGCCCGGCGGGCGCGCGCCGGCTGACCGTGCCGCCGGAATCGGAACGGGAAGTCACCTTTGCCTACCGCACGCGCGCCGCCGGTATGCTGGATGCAACCCTGCTGCCCCACGACGCGTTTCCCGGCGACGATCACGCCGCGCTGGAGCTTCCTGCCGAGCCCAGCCTCGCCATAACCGTATACTCGGATGAGCCCGATCTGTTGCGTCCCATCGTGACCGCTATCCCCCGCGTGCAAGCCACTTTCCGTTCCGTGGGCGAATACCGCGCCGATGGCAACGGCGGGCTGGTGATTCTCGACCGCTTTCACCCTCCGCAGCCGCCTGCCGGCAACGCCATCTGGATTCAGCCGCCGGCCGAGGCGTCACCCGTTTCCGTGCGCGAAACGCTCGAGAACGTTCCTTTCGACCACTGGTGCTCCGGCAATGCACTATGCGCCGGGCTGCACACCAAGGATCTGCGCCTCGCCTCCACCTACGTTTTTGAAAGCGCGCCGGATGACATCAAAATCGGTCAGGTGCAGAGCGGCCCCGTCATCGTGGCGCGCGCGGATCAATATAAAACCGTCGTTTTCGGCTTCCATCCTGCGCTTTCCGACTTGCGGTATGAGCTGGCCACGCCGCTGCTGTTCGGAAATATTCTCCGCTGGATGGCGCCCGAGTTGTTCCGCCGTTCGAGCGCCGCGGCCAGCAACGCCGGCATTGTCACCGTGCAACTGGATGCGGATCTCCATCCCGAAGATGCCCGGGTGTTTGAACAGGATGGCACCCCACTGCCCTTCACCACCCGCGGCCAGACGCTGCGATTCTTCTCCGGCACGCCCGGAACAGTGCGCGTCCAGGCGGGCGACCGGGAAACGGTTTACTCTCTCACGTTGCCGGAAATGTGGGACACCAGATGGCAGGCTCCGGCCGGCGTTAAGCGTGGCCTGCCCGGGTTTCGTCCCGGTCCGGCGATCTCTCGCGATCTCTGGGAAGCGCTGGCAGTGCTCGGCGGCTTGGGCCTTCTCGCCGAATGGCTGTTATTCGGGCGTGCCGAAGGCCGCATGCGGCGCATGACGGCACATCTGGCCGTGCTCCGGCCGCACATCAGGAAAGCATCATGACCTTTGATCGCGCCTGGGTTCTGATCTTCGCCCTGCTGCCTGCCGCTTGGGCTGCCCGCGAGTGGCGGGTCACCGTGCGCCGCGCCGCGCTGCTGCTGAAGGCCGCCACGTTCCTGGCTATTATTGCGGCGCTCGCGGAGCCCCGTGTCGCGTTCTATGACACTAAAGTCGCGGTGGCGATTCTGGCGGATACTTCGCGCAGCCTGACCCCGCAGGATCTGGAGCGTGCTTCTTCCATCGCCACCGAAATCGAGCGGGCACGCGGGCGCCACTGGACTGAAGTGATCCCCTTCGCCCGCACGGTGCGCAAACCGGCGCCCCAGGAGCGCGGAAAGTCGTGGAATTTGCGGTACACCGCGGGCGACGCCGGGCACGCCACCGATATCGAGGCCGCCATTCGTGAGGCCATTGGCACGCTGCCCGCCGGGACGATCCGCCGTGTCGCGCTGATCTCCGACGGCAATGAAAATCTCGGCAGCGTGGCGCGCGCCGCCTGGCAGGCGCAGCAGCTTGGCATTCCCATCGACACCTTCCCGCTCGCGGGAAATCCGCCGCCGGATCTGCGCGTCGATTCGGTCGCGTTGCCCTCGCTGGTGTTCAGCGGAGAACATTTTCCCGTGGATGTGACCGTCACCGCGCCCCGCCATGCCGCCGCGCGCATCGAAGTCGCCGCCGACGGCAAAACGCTCGGCTTGAGCGACGTCAGTCTGGAACCCGGTCAGAACCATTTGCGTGTGCGCGCCAGCGTCACCACTACCGGCGCCGTGGATCTGGCGGGAACCATCAGCGGCGCAGGTCTCGGCCACGCGCGCTTCGACCAGGCCGTCACCATCCGGCGGCCGCGCGTCTTGCTTCTCACCAACGACCCTGCCGGGACCGAAGCTCACCTCCAGAAGACCCTGGAATCGAGCCAGTTCGAAGTCCAGCTCGCCACGCAGGTCCCCGATCGCTTCGACGACTACCAGCTCGTAGTCTTCAATAACTGGGACGCAGAATCGGTCCCGGCGGCCCAAAAACAGGCCATCGAAAAGTTTGTTCAGTCGGGTGGCGGCCTGCTGTGGATTGCCGGCGAGCGCAACGTCTACGTCGAGAACAAGCGTCCCGACGACCCGCTCGACCGCACGCTCCCCGCCAAACTCGCGCCGCCGCGTACGCCCGAAGGCACCTGCGTCATTCTGATCATCGACAAGTCGTCTTCGATGGAAGGCAAGAAGATGGAGCTGGCGCGCCTGGCTGCCATCGGCGTGGTACAGAACCTGCGGCCCGTGGATGAGGTAGGCGTGCTGATTTTCGACAACTCCTTTCAGTGGGCCGTGCCCGTGCGCCGCGCCGAAGACCGCTCGCTCATCAAGCGTCTCATCGCCGGCATTACTCCCGACGGCGGCACGCAGATCGCCCCCGCGCTCACCGAAGCCTACCGCAAAATCATCTACCAGAACGCAGTGTACAAGCACATCGTTCTGCTGACCGACGGCATTTCCGAGGAAGGCGACAGTCTCTCGCTCTCGCGCGACGCCGCCAACAATCACATCACGATCTCGACGGTTGGCCTGGGCCAGGACGTCAATCGCGCGTATCTCGAAAAGATCGCGGCGCTGGCCAAGGGCAGGTCTTACTTTTTGAATGAGCCGGCAGGTCTCGAGCAAATTGTGCTCAAAGACGTGCAGGAGCATACCGGATCCACCGCCGTTGAAAAACCGGCCGCGATCACCATTACGAAACCGGCAGAGGTGCTGGATGGCGTCGGCATCGACACCGCGCCGCCGCTTCGCGGCTATATCCGCTACGTGACCAAACCGACGGCCGATACCATCCTGACCATCGATGAGCACGATCCGCTGCTGGTGCGCTGGCAGTACGGCCTGGGCCGCGTGACTCTGTTCACCTCCGACGCCAAGAGCCGCTGGGCGGCCGGATGGCTCGCCTGGAACGGCTTTGACCGCCTGTGGGCCAACATCGCCCGCGACCTTCTGCCCCGCGCGCAATCGAGCGAAGCGCAGGCCGAACTCGATACCTCGAACGAGGATCTGGTGGTCAATTACCGGTTGAGCAGCAAAGTAGATGAGCCGGCCTCGGTGCCCGCCATCTACGTGCTCGGTCCGAACGGCTTCCGTGCTCCTCTTGATGTCACCAAGATCGCCGCGGGAATCTATCGCGGCGTCGTCCACATCGGGCACAATCAGGGACTGTTCCGCGCGCGTCCGTTGGTGGAATCGCGCGCCTTCCCCGAAATCGGCTTCTACCGCCCCGAAGACGAACTCACCGACCATTCGTGCGACGAGCTGCTGCTGCGGCAGATCGCAAGATCGACAGGCGGTCACTTCAATCCGACGATGAAGGAAATTTTCGATGCCGGCGGCCGCAGTGTGCCCTCTTCCATGGAGTTGTGGCCCGGCCTGCTCGCGCTGGCCTTGCTGCTCAACCTGGCGGAGCTTGTGTCGCGCAAGTGGAAAGGCCTGGCCGAATCATTCCGGCGGCCGGCGCCGTCTGTCAATCCGGCTCACCCCTGAGCGATTGCTAAAATTGAATTTTAGTAGTCGTGTGTTGAGGCCGGACATGTCCGGCCTTCTAGCCCTATCCATGGAGAATCGAGAAATCGCGCGTGTGCTCTGGGAGACTGCCGACCTGATGGAAATCGCGGGCGAGGATTCGTTCCGCATCCGCAGCTACCGTAACGGCGCCACGGCCATCGAAGGCTATCCCGAGCGCATCATTGACATTCTGCGCAACGCCGATCGCAAAGTCACCGAGATCCCCGGCATCGGCAAGGGCCTGTCCGCGGTGCTCCAGGAAATTGTGGACCGCGGCTCATGCCAGCGTCGCGACGATCTGCTCGAGAAATTTCCCGCCGCTTCCCTCGAGTTCCTCAAAATCCAGGGTCTCGGACCCAAAAGCATCGCCCTCATCTTCCAGCACTATCGCGTCACCACCATGGAAGAGCTGGAGCAGCTCGCCAAAGACCAGAAGCTGCGCGACCTGCCGCGTATGGGCGCCAAGCTCGAAGAGAAAGTGCTGCGCTCCATTGCCCAGTACCGCATGCGTTCCGGCCGCTTCCTGCTCAACTTCGCGCACGATGCGGCGGAAGATCTGACGAAGTACCTGCGCGAGCTCGAAGGCATTGAGGACATCACCGCTGCCGGCAGTCTCCGGCGCGGCAAAGACACCGTCGGCGATCTCGATCTGCTCGTCACCGGCCCGAACGCCGGCGCGGCTCTTGATCGCTTTCTCGCCTATCCACGCGTGCACGAAGTCTTGAGCCGCGGGGAAAACAAAGCCAGCGCCAGGATCGGCCGCGAAGGCCTGCAGGTGGACGTCCGCGCGCTCCCGCGCGAAAGCTATGGTGCCGCCATGCAGTATTTCACCGGCAGCAAGGAGCACAACGTTTCCGTGCGCACGCGCGCCGTGAAAATGGGGTTCAAGCTGAGCGAATACGGCCTGTTTCGCGCCGAGGATGATGCGCGCGTCGCCGGAGAAACCGAAGAACAGGTCTACCAAGCTCTCGGCCTCGCCTGGATTCCCCCGGAGCTGCGCGAAAACGCCGGTGAGATCGAAGCCGCCGCCGAAGGCCGCATCCCCGAGCTGATCGAGCTGCGACACATCCGCGGCGACATCCACATGCACACCACCGAAACGGATGGCCGCGCGTCGCTTGAAGAGATGGCCGAGGCCGCCCGGCAGCTCGGATACGAGTACATCGCCATCACCGACCATTCGAAAGCCATCGCCATGGCCAACGGTTTGGACGAAAAACGCGCCGTCGCTTTCGCCCGCCACGTGCGCGAGCTGAATCAGCGCGATCTCGGCATCCGCATCTTCTCCGGCCTCGAATGTGACATCATGCGCGATGGTGCGCTCGATCTTGCGGGCGACGCGCTCGCCGAACTCGATCTCGTGATCGGCAGCGTCCACAGCCATATGAACCAGGAAGAAGGCGAAATGACCGGCCGTCTGCTGCGCGCGCTCGAATGCCCCCAGTTGCGCATTCTCGGCCATCCCACCGGCCGCCTGCTGACGCAGCGTGAGCCCTTTCCTTTCGATTTCGACCGTATCGTGGCGGAAGCCGTGAAGCGCAACGTCTGGCTCGAGATCAACGCCAGCCCGGA
>JASHOO010000234.1 GCA_030041035.1 Bryobacteraceae bacterium
GACCACTTCTACGAGTTCGCTCTGCAGTTCACTGGTACGTTCCGGAATCCCCTACCGGACGGAAGTTGCTACATTGGAGTCGGTTTGCGCAGTCAGCACTACTACGCGAACTTCGCACACATCCTGTACCTCAACCGCGACGACAGCATCATCATAACTGAGCCTAACCAAACCCCGCCCAACTATTACACGGACAATCGACTTCGGGGCGCTACGCCCTGCGATCCAACCGCAGACCATACGTTCAGCGTCGAGTTTACGGCCACGATGCTCCGCGTTGGCGTTGACGACTTCTTCAACGAGTTCCGGTTAGCGGATATGAAGAGTGTACTGGGCCCAGGGGTGATCCGTTTTCAGGCATATCGCACCTGGTTTGGATTGCGTTCGCTTAAACTACGATCGGTCCAAGTGACCCCCTCGTCCAATTTCTGATATCTTCTCCCACATGCAACGGCGAACATTTCTCTCGACACTGGCGGCGGGGGCGGCTGCCCTGGCGCGGCCTCGGGCACTCCTGGCCGATCTCCCCAAGATGAAGATCACGCGCATTCGCTTCTATCACAATCCGCACTCGCGCCCCATGTTCAATCAGAGTTTTCACATTGTTACGGTGGAGACGGACCAGGGGATTACGGGCATAGGCGAGGGCGGGTCGCGCGACACCATCGAGGAATGCGCCCAGATGCTGATCGGCGACGATCCCGGGCGCATCGATCATCTGTGGCAGTTGGTATATCGCGGGCGGTTCTATCCTGCGGGGCGCGAGAAGTTGGATGCCATGGGGGCGCTCGACCTGGCGCTGTGGGACCTCAAGGGCAAAGCGCTGGGCGTGCCGGTATATGAGTTGCTCGGCGGACAATCGCGCGATCACATCGAGTGCTATTCGACCGGCTTCCCGAATAAGGGCAGCCTCAAAGAAACCGCGCGGGCCTGCATCGAGGCGGGGTTCCGGGCTTTTCGCACGGCGGTGGCCGATCCGCCAGCGGGCGAGCCGTTCAATTCGCATCAGATGGTGCGCAAGTCTTACGAAGAGTGCGTCGAAATCCGCGAAGGTGTGGGCAAAGACGGCGACTGGGCGATCGATTATCACACGCGGCTGGATTTGCCAGATGCCATTCGTCTCAGCACGCTCCTGGAGCCGCTCGAACCGTACTTCTGCGAGGATCTGCTGCGCTCGGAAAACACGGATGTCTACAAACAGCTGCGCGGGCAGGTGAAGGTGCCGATCGCGGTGGGCGAGCAATTCGGCGATCGCTGGGACATCAACCGGCTGATCGAGGGGCGCCTCATCGATTACGCGCGCGTGACGCTGCCGAACGTTGGCGGAATCACCGAATATAAGAAGATCGCGACGCTGTGCGAGACGCATTATGTCGGGCTCATTCCGCACTTCACCGGGCCGGTGGCGGAAGCGGCGGTGGCGCAGGTGGCGATGACGTTCTCGGGACCGGTGATGATGGAGATGTTGGGCGCGGGTCCCACCAAGGAGCCGCACTTGCCCGAGAGCTACGATTTCCGCAACGGCAAGATCTGGCCCAACCGGCGGCCGGGGCTGGGCGTGGAGTTCGATGCGAAGGCACTGCCCATGGTCCTGGAGGTCACCGAGGGTTCGCGGCCGATCCCGCTGTTCCACCGGCCGGATGGGTCGTTGACAAACTGGTAGGGGTAGTTCGCGGAATCTAGTACCGGCTCGATCACAGAACCCGTAGTATTAAGGTCTTTGTTCGATACCTCGGCGCCGCTCCCTCTGGCAACATCGGGTTAGCCGCACGGAAGCGGACCGTCATGCCGGAACTCGCCGAGGCTCCAGTCTTTGACATAAAACAGTTGCGGAACATCTGCATGGAAGATACCGAGCTGATGCGGGAACTGGTAGTATCGCTGGTCGACGACGCTACGGCGCACATCCCCGCGCTTCAAGACGCCGTAGAGCATGCCGACGGGGCGCAATGTGCGCGCCTGGCGCATTATGTGAAGGGCGCGTGTGCCAATGTGGGCGCGGCGTCGCTGGCGGCGTTGATGAAAAGCATTGAGCGCAGCGCCAGGGCCGGAGATTTCGCCGCCTGCCGCGCCTCGCTGGGCAGTGTCTCTGCTGAGCTGGAAAAATTCTCTTCCGAAACCGCGTTGTTGTAACCTTCGCATCGTTTCTCACCCGGCGTCATGCTAACTTGAGATTCATGCGAAGTTTCCTCTTTTTATTGGTGTGTGGCGCAACTCTTTTGGCTTCGGGCGAGCTTTCCGGCCGCCGCGCTCCCGGGTTTTCGCTGCCGGATATGAATATGAAACAGTACGATCCCGCCGACTTCCGGGGCAGGATTCTCCTGATTGAGTTCATGAAAACCGATTGCCCGCACTGCGAGCGCTTCGCACCGATCCTGGAGGAAGTAGCTGCCAAATATCGCGGCCAGGTGGAAGTTCTATCGGTGGTCAACTGGGGGGACAACACGGCCACGGTGAAGAAGTACATCGAGGAGAAGAGAATTTCGATTCCTGTGCTGTTTGACTGCGGGCAGATGGCTGCATCCTATTTTAAGGCCACGCCCCAGAACCCGAATTTCAACGTGCCCCACCTGTTTATCATCGATGGGGAGGGAATGATCCGGAACGACTACGAATACAGCCCGCTGACCAAGGGCATTTTCGAGGGACGCGATCTGTTCACTGAGCTTGACCGCATGCTCGCCAGATCCAAATAGGCGGGCTTTTCTGCGGTTCTGCTGGCCTTGACTTTCCTTCTTTCGGCAGGTTATTGTAGCGATTCAACTTGGCCACGCTAGGCCAGCTTACATTATGGGAAAGAACACTGGCGGCGAAGCCGAGACGGTGGACCAGTTTCTGGATTCGACACTGGAAAGCGTGGACAGTGCCGAAAACCTCGTGCTCGATGTCGCTCAGAAAGCGGGTTTCCCGGACGAGGATTTACACAAAATTGGGATGGCGGTGCGCGAGTCCATGGTGAACGCCGTGGTTCATGGCAATCAGTACAGCGCGCACAAAAAGGTTCACGTGTCGGTGTCGAAAGGCCCCGACCGGCTGACGGTGACGATCGCGGATCAGGGCAAAGGATTCGATCTGGAAAAGGTGCCGGATCCGCTGGCGGACAATAATCTGCTGCGCTTTTCCGGCCGCGGGATGTTCCTCATCCGCGCGTTCATGGATGAGCTGCAAGTGCGGCGCTTGAGTCCGCTCGGCACTGAAGTTACGCTGGTCAAGTATCTCGGTTCGAAATAGACTGCACAGGTTGTGAAATTTAGGAGGTCGAGGAAGTGAGCGTTAAGTTAAGTTCGCGTCAGGTGGGAGATGTGACAGTCCTGGATGTCGCGGGGCGGATTACGCTGGGTGAGGGATCGAGCGCGCTGCGCGATACGCTGCGCGACTTGGTGAGCAAGGGTCAAAAGAAGATCCTGCTCAATCTCGGGGAAGTCTCCTACATTGACAGCTCGGGTATCGGCGAGCTGGTTTCGGGATTCACCACGGTTGCCAACCACGGCGGCCAGTTGAAGCTGCTGGGGCTGACCAAACGGGTCAAGGACCTCCTGCAAATCACCAAGCTGTACACGGTTTTCGACGTGCACGACGACGAAGCGGCCGCCGTGCGGAGCTACGCGTAGAGACGGATTTTCCCCGCCGCCCGCTAACATGCGGCAGAATTGGTGTGCTCTCTCGCACGACGATTCCTCCGGGTGCGGATATTATCGTTTGGCATACGTGCGCCGGCTTGACCGCAAGGCTCCGCCTCGGATACCGTCGTTGTTAGGGGGTGGCGAATGGACTCTGCCAAGAGCAGGTCAAACGGCACGCTGGAGACTCCCCAGCCCGCCGTTTTAGAGAGCCTCGACCAGTGGGACGATGACGTCCGCAGGCGTTACGATCCGAATCGCACCCAGAACGAGTTTCGCGATTATGGGGACGGAGTGTCTCCCGTGGTCCGGGAGTTTTACCGCCTCAACCACACCCACCAGACGCTCGCCTTTGCAAAGGAAAAGCGCCGGCAGTGGCTTGGCCTCAACACCCAGCAGGCGGGCATCTGGGAGATGCTGGAGCTGCTCAACACGCTGGTCGACGATAGCGATCCCGATACCGACCTCAGCCAGATCGAGCATTGCCTGCAGGCGGCCGAAGCCATTCGGGCGGCCGGGCATCCGCGCTGGTTCCAGCTCACGGGGTTGGTTCATGACCTGGGAAAAATCCTCTGGTTATGGAAGGAGCCGCAATGGGCCGTGGTCGGCGATACCTTTCCCCTCGGTTGCGCATTCAGCGACAAGATCGTCTTCCACGAGTTTTTTGCGAACAACCCGGACTCGCAGGTTCCTGAGTACCAGACTCGGTGCGGCATTTACCGGGAGAACTGCGGACTTGACCAAGTCTATATGTCCTGGGGCCATGACGAGTACCTCTATCACGTGACGCGCGACTATCTTCCGGAACCGGCGCAGTACATGATTCGCTACCACAGCTTTTACCCCGCGCATCGCGAAAACGCTTATCAGCACCTGATGAACGACCACGACCGCGCAATGTTCCAATGGGTCCGGCGATTCAATCCATTCGATCTGTACTCGAAGTCGCACACCAAGCCAAACGTGGACGAGCTCAAGCCCTATTACAGCGAACTGATTGCAGAGTTCTTTCCGGACAAGATTCGTTGGTAGAAGCCGGGGCTATGGCTGAGCGATCAGCTATTGCGTGGCGGCCTGCGGTTTTTTAAATTGCTCGCAATTCCCGATGTGATGACTCAGCACCAGAAGTACCGGCGCGTTCTGATCCTTCGCCTCCACCGCGACCGGCTCCGCGCACGCCTGCGAGTAATCGGGAAGATTGACGAAAGCTACCACGTCGTAGTGTGAGCCGGGCCGCAGCGTTACCGTCGCCACGCCGGCTTCCTCGGTGGTGGCCGATACAGGAGTAACCGACCCGCCCCACATCTCATCCTCAGCCAGAATTTCGGCCCGCGCGACCGGTCTGCCGTCAAACCCGATGACCGTCACGCGCAGAGGCGCGGAGGGCTTCGCGGAATCCGGAGGCAGGAAGAAGCGCAGATCGTCAACGCTCTGCCCCGGGCCCACACTGATCGCCGTTGCCTCCTCCTGGTTCACCGTTCCCGGGAAAAAAGCCTTCCGGTAGTAAGGACTGCCATCCGCGCCGGCGAAATCGAAGTTGACGGCAAAAATGTAGGATCCCGGGGCTAACGGAGCGAAATCAAACGTCCCATCGGAAGTGCTATGGGCATAGGTCGCCCGCCACGTCCAGGGTTCGTGCGGATCGGCGCCGGCGATTTTCGCTGTCAGGTACACTCCCGTTGCCGGACTTCCGTCCGCAAAAAACACGCGCCCCCGAATGTGTCCGTCGAGCCTCGTGCTCAACGGGATTTCCGCGCAAGCGTGATCCTGGAGAGTCACACTTTCTTCCGGAAACGCCGCATACTCGCGGGGCGCCTGAGCGGTCACGCTGTATTTGCCGGGCGCGAGTCCGTCGGCATGGAAATTGCCGTCGCTATCTGTCAGGACCTGGCGGGTCTCCACTCCGCGGATCGACACTGGGACTCCCGCAAGAGCCGCGGCATCGAAGCCGCCGTCCTCATCCGGCAGCAACTTCTGGATGTGACCGTATACCGAAGCACCCGGCGGAGCGTTCGCCAGGGCGTTGATCCAGCGCAGGTCGGCATCGTCGGCGGCGTTCGTCACTTCGTGAGTCCTCGTGCAGTGGTTGGTCTCGATGTCGCCGCTCGCGGCATTTCCGTATACGAGATAGTCATGCCCCTGCTCGAAACGGAATCCGCACGCAGAATCCTGGTCCGCGGTGCGGACCACCACCTCCTGGCCCACGCTGCCGCGGTAGGCTTTAGTCACCTCAAAATGGACCAGGTATTTACCGGGACCGATGACGTTCTCTGTCGGCGGCTCATCGTACACGTGATCGATGCCAATCACGTGGCCCAGGAAAAGAGTTGGGGTTGTCCAATAGACGGAACAGACGGGCATCGGCCCCATGCAACTGCAAGCCTGCCCGAGACACGCGCGGGCAAACCACAGCACGATCAACGCTATCGCTTTTCCGGCAGTCGTGCCCATGTGACAGTTGCGACGCTGCGCGCGAGACGCGGGTTACGCGTGGCCAGGTAAACTCAACGCGCGGCGCGAGTTACCTGTTCCAGCGCCTGCTCCAGCCCTTTGGGGTTGAACCCATACGGTCCCGGCGCGGTTTTGAACTTCACGCGGCCGTCGGTTCCGATCAGGTACAAGCGGTCCGGCCAGCCGGTGTAGGCGCGCTCGGTCTTGTTTTCGATCCCATCGATCAAAGCCGGGATGTGAACTCCCAGTTTGCGGACGCAGGCCGAAGCCGTGGCGGTGCGCTCTCCTTCTGTGTGAGCCGAGGCGTACTGCACGCCATCGCGCACGTTCGATTCCATGGTCCAGAGATCGGTTGGGTGTGCTTCCTGGATGTAAACAATGTAGAAGGCCGCCCGCTCGCGATACGTATCGTAGAGCTTGTTGAGCGCGGGAACCTCCCGGCGGAACGGCGGTCAGGTATAGCTGCCGAAAATGAGGACAACCGGCTTCGATGCGTATTGCGCGGAGAGTCGCACCGTTTGCGTGTGGTCGAGTGTGGGCAGCTCGAAATCCGGGGCGGCGGCGCCAACCTTTAGACTACCGGCGCGTGCCGACATCCAGAACGGGCGAAACGGCAGAATCAGGAAAGCCGCATCCGGCATGTGCGCCATGATCGCCCCGAAACGTTCCGGCGGCTGACACATGGCCGTGTAGATTCCCGCGCACGCCGCGCCGTAAAGTGCGACGACGAGAACCAACCCGGCGAGTAACGCTTTTAGCGCGCGCATCTAGAAGAGGAATTTTAACGCCAGTTGGAACAGGCGCGGCGGCCCGGCTTGCAGGATCTGTCCGAATTCCGGCGAATTGATGTCGTTTTCCGGCAGATAGAAATTGGGATGGTTCATGACGTTGAAGGTCTCTGCCCGAAACTGGATGCGCTTCGATTCGCTAACCGTGAAATTCTTGAAGAGCGATAAATCGAGATCGGCGATACCCGGCCCGCGAACCACGTTGCGGCCTTCGTTGCCGAACTGGCCGGCTTGCGTGATCGGATTGAGGCGCAGGAAATCGGCCGGGTTCACCCATTGGTTCGGCGTGTGCGGACCGGCGTTCGGGTTGGAAATCAAGTCCGGCCGGCTGGAGTAGAAGCCACTGATCTCGGGCGCCTCGCCTTGTAGAGAAACGTTCGCACTGTCGTACACCGTGAATGGCGTCCCCGTCGAGAAACTTCCGATGCCATTGAACTGCCAGCCGTTCACGAGCCATGCCGCGGCGTGTGGAGCGCTCGTCCAGCGGGGCAAATCATAACTTCCACTGATGGTGAAACGCTGGCGCGCATCGAACAGCGAGGGTCCGTACTCGGCCCGAAGATCGAAGGGGTTTTGGGCCAGGTCATTCTCCCCGGAAACATCGGTCGGAGCGGAGCCGGAGACGTTGAACGAAGACACGTCGTCGAGGGTCTTCGAGAACCAATACGAAGCCTGCAACCCGAGTCCCGCCGCAAAATGCCGCGACAGCGAAAGCTGGCCGGCTTCATAAGTGGAATCCGAGATGTCGGTCACGATACCGGCCGACGCGAAATTGCACGGCCCTCCGTTGCTCGGGCAGCCCGCATAGATCCGGTGCTGGTCAATATTGTTGGCGTTGACGCCCGGACCGTAAACGCTCGGATTGCCCTCAATCATCCTTGGCAGGTGCGTGCCCTTGTTGCCGACGTAACGAATATCCAGCAGATAATTCCTGCCGAGCACGCGCTCAATGGAAATATCCCAGTTCTGCGCGTACGGCGGCCGCGAGGTCTGATCCATCACCAGGAGCGTGGCGGGCTTGACGAATGTTTGGCTGGCAAATGGCGGTGCGCTCGTTCCATACGGATTGGCGATATTGAAACCCGGCCCGGCGAGCTGATAGGCCATGGTCCAGGGAAGGGCGCTCACCGGATCCTGAAGCGGCCCTCCAACACCGTTCTCGAACGCATCATAGAAAACGCCATATCCGGCACGGACGATGGTATGTCCGCTGCC
>JASHOO010000235.1 GCA_030041035.1 Bryobacteraceae bacterium
TTTCAAGGCCGTCCATCCCGGGTAATCGAATATCTGCCAGGACCAGGCACGGACGTACCTTGCTGACGATGTTTAGCGCCTCTTCGGCAGTAGTGGCAGTCTCGACCTCGAAGCCCTCTCTGAGTAAGAGCGTCTTCAGGACTTTGACTTTCACGGGTACATCGTCGACGATCTGGATCGTTTTGTTCATTTGGAAGCTCGTGTCGTTGGTGCGAAGAAGCCGCGACGTGCAATCGCATCCACCATGACGGCTTGGGCACAGTCGTGAACGTATCTCTCCAGCCCGGACGCCCGCCTCAATTTGATGTGGCCCTCTAAGCCGAAAGTGCCGGTTGGACCGGCAAACATCACCTTTACAGCTAGTTGCAGTGCATCGAGTTGCTCTGGGCTCATGTGGTTGCAGACGATGGGCAACTGTGGGTCCACCGGCAACCTTAACGTCTTCAATACCCTCTTGTTCGGATCTGCGTGAAATGGCCCAACTGCAGTACGCTCCTTGTGGGGGTCTTAACCCAACCGGAACGCCAACCGTCTTGAGATGCTGAAATCGTCACTGGCGCGCCGAGAAGCACACGACTACCACTCGTACGATCATCCCAATGACGAACCAAGTACCAAGCGACATAGCCGCCTACCAGCTCCTCTGAGAAATAACGGCCCCGCATTCGGGCATGGACTAGCGCGTCCAATATGTCGGCGCATTAGAGGGCGTAATTCTTCGGATTGGACGCAAGCCGGACTAATTCCGTCACCGTGGACGCCAGGTCATCTCTACGCACACGGGCATTTTGTTCTTTTGTTCCTAATGGGAATTGTTAACAAAGATGGCGGTTCAATCTTGAAATCGGACAGTGTGGCCGGAATAGTGCCGGTTCGGGCCTATTGCGGCTCCTTGATCAGCATGGCTCCGCAGAACTCCGCCAGCCTCGATTCGGTTGCTCTCACACGGCCAGCTACGAGTTCCAAAACGCGATAGAAAAACGCCAGACCGAATTCTCGATCCTCCTGGCAAGCCAGTGCGAGTTGTGCTCCGTCCCAGCAGAATCCGGAACAGGCCTCGCGGGCGCGCACTTGGAACAAGGTGTCCTGCCGGTAGAGCAACGAAGACCATCCAAATGCGTCACCCGGGTTGATCACCTGAACGCAGACCGTGTAAACAGGTGCTCGGACTTCAACACAAGCGCTGCCGGAAAGCAACACATAGAAATTTTTGGAATACTCCCCAGCAGTTAGAACCAATTCATCTTCGTCGAAATGCACGGGAAAACCAAGAGTTGAGAGCTTAGCAACGTGCGTTTCCGACATGCCTTTCAGAAACGCGGCTCGTTTTAGAGATTTGTGCCTCGCCATCTCGGTTGTCACGCTTTTCAGGGTTCGGAACTCCCTGAGCCTGAATTAGCCGGGCAGGCTCGATTTTCCGCTTCTGTCAGCGCCACTACCACAATGGAGTTCCTAATTCTTGGCATAGACTAGCCCCTTCGTTCGATACGGGGGATCTGCAACCGCGCGAATAAACGAGATCAGCGCATCGATTTCAGATTTCTGCAATGTGCCTCCATACGGCGGCATCTCCGCTGATTTGTTGTACGCCGGTCCCCCATGCGTGATGATGTTCGCAAGTTCGGTGTCGCTCATATTGTTCAGAAACGCTCCATCGGTAAATGCATGAGGAGGGACTTTCAGATTGTCACGATTCGAGACGCGCTCCGCGGTCGATTCCGCATCGTGGCAACGCGAGCAGTAACGCTCGTTCAACTGCCTACCCAGATTCTGCTGGTACCCCAGCGCAATTTCTTCCGATCGCAGCTCGATCGCCTTGCCGGCTTTATCTCGCGTCGTCGCCACGATTTGATACAGCCCCGCCACACCACCTAGCACGAAATTCACGCTCAACTGGCCGTCGGATCCAGTCAGGCCTTCAGCCGGGTCAACGCTTACTCCTCCGGTCGCTCGGAATGAAACCAGCGCCCCCGCAACGGCCGCGCCCTGCGCATCGTTAACCTGCACCACCAACGGCTGCTCGATCGGCGAGCCGGTAGCCGCCACCTGCTTACCACCGCTAACCTCCACCACTGCCGCGCCGAAAGCCTTCGGTTCGAGCTTAACGGCCGTGGGACTTTTTTTTCCGCAACCTGCGGCCATCGCAATTAGGAGCAGCATCACGCAAACGCGCCTCATTTCTTCGCCCCCTTCTGAGCTGCTAGAAATGCCGTGAGCCCCCTCGCATTCTCGTCGCTCAAATGCTGGTTCGGTTCCACCGTCCCCGGCCGCATGACCTGCGGATTTTTTAAATAGTGGAAAATCCACGCCGGCGATAATCGCGCCCCAACCTGCGTCAGCGTCGGCCCAATATAGCCCTTGTCGTTTTGTGGATCGACAATGTGGCAAGCCTGGCACGCATATCGCGAATAGAACAGTTGCCGACCCTGCTCGCGATCTTCTGCCGTGAACTTATTTGCATCTATGGAGTCCGCATCGAAGGCCGGCGTCTGGTACGCCGTCAAAATGTATTCCACCAGGGTCGCCGTTTCCGCATCCGTCAGGTTGAACTTCGGCATGCGCCGGATGAGCGCCGGCCGCAGGGTGTTTGGATTTTTTAGAAAGCTCAACAGCCACTGCCTGTCGACCGCGCTGCCTTCCCACGTGAGGTCTGGCGCCATGTCACCGCCGCGCCCGTTAATCGCGTGACAACTGAAGCACTGCATGTCATCGATCAGTTTTCCCGCTTTCCCCGCCGGCTGATAGTGCGACACCGCCTGCTCAGGCTGCCGCAGTTCGGCGGGCAGCGTCTGCGCGCGCTCCGTCTGCGCGAGCAGTGCCGTCACCAGCTCGTCCACCTGCGCCGAAGAAAAACTGTACTGCGGCATCTTCAACTGGTTCCCAAAAACGCGCGGCTGCCGGATCTTCGCCGCCAGGTAATCGGGCAGCGTATGCGCCACTCCGGGCGCGAACACCAGCTTCGCCAACGACCGGCTGCCCACCACCGTCAGGTCGGGAGCAAAGTTGTCCGGCCGATTGACGCCGTTAATTTCGTGGCACGATGCACACCCGCGCTCATTCACCAGCACCCTCCCATGCACCGCCTGCTCCTTGGTCGCCGCGTCGAGACGCACATTCGCCAATAAGTCGCTGTCGGTCTTCCCCATCAGGAAGCCCTCCAGCAGCCAGAGCTGCTTGTCGGTGAACCGGTAGCGTGGCATCGCCGTGTGGGCCGCGTACCCCTTCGGATTTCGCAGCCACTCATCCAGCCACTCCGGTTTCACTTTGGATCCAATTCGCGTCAGCTCCGGCCCTATGTCCCCGCCGACCATCAGTCCCGCCGCATTCTGCACCGCGTGGCACGAAGCGCAGAATGCTTCCCCATACACGCTCGCGCCCTCTTGCGCCTCGCCCGCCAGACTCGCCTTTTTCGTTGCTGCCCCCGACGGAGTGCTCTGTTCAATCAGGAACGTCGCGATGTCCCGGGCCTCAGCGTCAGTCAGTTTGAAATCCGGCATCGTGGCCGAAACTGAATACGCCTGCGGGTTCTTGAGCCACGCATAGGTCCATTCCCGCGTCGTCTTCTCCGCGATGTGCGTCAACGGCGGCGGCTCATCTGTCGCCGCCACTTGCACACCATCGGGTGTCCGCAACATATGACAGCCCACACATCCATAACGCGCTAGCAGTCTTCTACCTGCATTGAGCTGCGGCGTTCCTACTAGCGCATTTTGGTGGCACTGCCCGCATGCCGACTCGATATACCGCGCCGGCAGAATCGGCTGTTCCCATGCCTTCGTGCTGCTATGCGCTTCCTCGACCGTCGTTGCAGCGCCCTGCCCGCGGTGGCACATCACGCACCCGAAGTCGGTCAAGGAATGCGGAATCGGCGGATGCGGCCGGAATGGCTGCGTGCTCACATCGGCTAGCGAATCTTCTTTCATTGCCACGTGACAAGTCGTGCACCGGTCCACAACGCCCAGCTCCGGCAGCCATGTCTGCCGCAATCCACCCTGAAATCGCCGCTGTAATGTCGCTGCATCCCCGCGCTGCCTGATCAGCTGCAAATACCTACTCTGATACTGTGCCCACTCGCGGAAGTGATGTTTTACCGGCACCACTGCCAGCAGAAGCACCAGCGCTACGCTTAGCGTGCCGAATGCCCGCGCGCTGTCCCCAAATAGAAAATGCCAGGCTTCCCGGATCTTGCCCATCACGCCCTCCAAGGCCAGACCCAGATCCAGCCCGCGCCCCGGAAAAACGTCCCCACAATCGTCAGTACCGAGGCCTGAATGAGAAACCACGTCATGATCCAGAATGACAGTGGCTTCGAAACCAGCCAGCGCCGGAACGTTTGCGGCGAATCCGGCGTGCTAGCGGCTGCCAGAAACAGAAAACTCGCCACGAGGAGCGTTGGAATCAAAATCACCCAGACTTCTAGTACCAAGAACAAGACGCTGAGCACACCCACTACAATCGCCACAATGCGCATCCGCCGTTGCTTATCCCGCAGCCACACACCCTCCGCTTCCACGTTGATGTTGAAGTAGGGAATCACCACCAGCGCGATGATCACCATCGTCGGGATCAGCACGCCCGCAATCACCGGCGGAAAGTAGTGCAACAGTTCCTGCAGTCCCAGGAAGTACCAAGGCGCTTTCGCCGGATTTGGCGTCTGCATTGGATCAGCCAATTCTTCAAGCGGCGCATCCCAGAAAAGCGACAGCAGCACGAGCACAATTGCCAAAATTTCCACCGCGACGGCCGCGCGAAACAACGTTTCCGGCCAGGTCATCACCAACGCGTCATCTTTGGTCCTGACGTGTGGTGATGTCCGCCGCGTCAGGAACGCCACGCGCACCGGCGTCTTCCGGCTGTCGGAGTCGAGTGCCGCTTCGTATTTCTTGGGTTCACTCATGGGTCTTGCCCTCGCCCGTGTACAGCCCGCCGTCCTTGCGTATCCGCCAGAAGTGGATGCCGATGAAGAGAATCGCCGCAAGCGGCAGAATCACGCAATGCAGCACGTAAAAGCGCAGCAGCGCGTTGGCATTCACTGAGTTCCCGCCGAGCATCAAAAAGCGCATCTTCTGACCTAGGAGCGGCACCGCCGACATGATGTTCGATCCCACCGTAATGGCCCAGTACGCCAGTTGATCCCAGGGCAGGAGATACCCTGTGTAACTGAGAAATAGGGTGATAATGAGCAGCACCACTCCGATCACCCAATTAAATTCGCGCGGCGTGCGGTACGCGCCCCTATAAAACACCTTGAACATGTGCGCGAACACCAGCAGGACCATGGCGTGCGCTGACCACCTGTGCATATTCCGCAAAAACACGCCCGCCGAAACCACGAACTGCAGGTCTTTCATGTCGGCGTAGGCCTGGGGCACCGATGGATGGTAGTACAGCATCAGCGGAATTCCGGTGCTGACGAGAATCAAAAACGTCGCCAGGCTCAGTGTTCCCAGGTACCACGTAACGCTGACGTTCAGCGCCGCTCGCCGCATCTTGACCGAGAACAGATGCAGGAAAATGTTCTGCTGCACCGCGAGCGCCCGGTGCAGACTCGTCGCGCCCGTTCCGCTGCGGAAAACCGAACGCCACAGGCGCGTCTCGCGCAGCTCGTTGACGTATGCTTCAATCGCCTTCGCCATGCTATGTCCTCAAGAACTGCCGCGCCGGAATCGTGGTCGACCGGTCAACCATCAGGTCGCCTTCGTCGCTGATCCACACTCGCAGCCACGGCAGGGGGCGCGGCGCCGGACCCTCGATCTTGGCGCCTTCCACCGTGAACTTGCTCCCATGGCAAGGGCACGCGATCCGATTTTGTTCTGGTGCCCACGTAGTCAGGCAGCCCAGATGTGTACAAACCGCCGAGAGCGCATAAAAACCCTCAGGGCCGTGCACGATATAAATTCCTGTTTTTGCGTCCACCGTCACCGACCCCTGCGGATACTGCTCGG
>JASHOO010000236.1 GCA_030041035.1 Bryobacteraceae bacterium
TTTTCCGCGCTGTCGCGTTACCTTACTAGCGCCTCAAGGAGGGTGAATGAACAACCTCGTTCGCGATCTGCGGCACGGCGTCCGCATGCTGGCCTCGAAACCCGGCTTCAGTGCCATAGCGATCATCGTCTTGGCACTCGGAATCGGAGCCAACACCGCGATCTTCAGTCTGGTGAACGCGTTTCTCCTGAAACCCCTCCTCATCCAAACGCCCGAACAGTTGCTCGGCTGCTACAGCCGCAACATCCACAAGCCGGATGTCTATCGCGCGTTCTCCTACCCCAACTACGTCGACCTCCGCAATAGCAACGCCCTCTTCAGCAGCCTGTTGGCGCACAACCTGGCCATGGTCGGCGTATCGGAGGGCGAAACCACGCGCCGCGTGTTCGCCGACCTGGTCTCCTCCAATTACTTCGCCACTTTCGGCGTTCCGCTCTTCCGCGGACGGCCGTTCACTTCCATTGAAGAGCGTCCCGCGAGCGCCAGTGACGTCGTCATCATCAGCTACAGCTTCTGGAAAAAAACCGGCAGCGACCCCAACGCGCTCGGCAAGACCCTCCGCGTCAACTCCCGCGTCCTGACCGTGGTGGGCATCGCCGCCGAAGGCTTCACCGGCTCTACCGCCCTGGTCGCTCCCGAGCTTTTCATGCCCTTGGGCCTGTATGACGCCATGACCAACGATTTTGAAGGCACCGGGCGCCGCCTCGCCGCGCGCGATAACCCTGTGCTCATTCTCGTTGGACGGCTTCGCCCAGGCATGAGCGCGAAAGCAGCCGATGCGCAACTCGCTGCCGTAGCCTCCCGCTTGGAGACCGCCTACCCCGCCGAAAACAAGGATCAGACTTTCATCGTTCATTCCCTTTCCCGAATGGCCATCTCCACCCACCCGGACGATGACAGCCAGATGCTGGCGCCGGTGGCTTTGCTGCTCTCCATGGCGAGCGTGGTCCTGCTCATCGCCTCCTTGAACGTGGCCAACATGATGCTCGCCCGCGGCGCCGCACGGCGCAAAGAGATCGCCATTCGCCTGGCCCTCGGCGGTGCACGTGGTCAGATTCTCCGGCAGCTCTTTACCGAAGGTCTCGTACTGGCGCTCGCCGGCGGCGCCGCCGCACTTCCCCTCGCCTATTGGAGTACCACCGCTCTGGTCCACTCGCTGGCCCGCCTGGCCCCCATTGACTTTGTTTACACCGCCGGTCCCGATCTTCGCGTCTTGGCCGCAACCATGGCCTTCTGCCTGTTCAGCACGCTCCTGTTCGGTTTGGCCCCGGCCTGGAGTCTCTCCAAGCCCAACGTGTCCTCGAGCCTCAAGGAAGGAGAGCATGAAGACATCGCCACGGGCCGTCGTCGCCTCTTCTCCCGTCGAAACGTTTTGGTGATGAGCCAGGTCTCGCTCTCGCTCGTCCTCCTCACTTCCGCGGGCCTTTTCATCCGCAGCGCCCAGCGCGCCGCCCGCGTCGAACCCGGTTTCCACATCGATAACGGCGTCCTCGTGGAAGTCGATCCCAGCCTCGCCGGTTACGATGAGGCGCATGGCCGCCAGGTTTTCCAGGTTTTGCTCGGCCGGCTGCGAAGCACTCCGGGCGTCGAAACCGTCAGCCTCGGTGCCACCGTCCCGTTTGGCATGGTATCGTTGGGCCGCCAGATCCAGAGGTCGAGCGACGCCCCGCCCTCTCCCACCGATCCCTCCGCCAAAGGCACACTCGTATACACGCACTTCAACATTGTTGGCCAGGACTACTTCAAAGCTCTGGGAATTCCGCTCCTCCGGGGACGGCCGTTTCTAGCCTCTGAGGCTGCCGACCATACCAGATCCGCCGTCGCCATCCTCGATAAGACCGCCGCCGCCCGTCTCTGGCCACACCAGGAAGCCATCGGCCAGCACATTCGGATGATCCTTGGTGATGGGACAAAAACGCAGGATGCCGAAATTATCGGCATCGTCGGCAATGTCCAGGACACCATTTTCGGAGGCGAGTCGGAGCCGCACTTGTACGTCCCGTTCGGCCAGGAATACCAGGCCGACATGAATATCCATCTTCAAGTCGCGGCGCAGGGAAAAGACGCCGAGGCGCACATGCTCGAAACCATCCGCCGCCAGATCCGTTCCGTGGATAATCATCTGCCGGTCCTGGCGCTCAAGACGCTCCGGCAGCATGTGGAAGGCGGCTTCGATTTGTGGGTCGTCCGCACCGGAGCGCGCATGTTCAGCATCTTCGGCGGAGTGGCGCTGCTGATGGCCATGGTCGGCTTGTATGGCGTGCGGGCCTACACCGTGGCGCGCCGCACGCGGGAAATCGGCATCCGCATGGCACTGGGCGCTGACGCCGCGGCAACCCTGCGCATGATCCTCGGCGAAGGATTGATCGTCACGTCGATCGGAGCCGGCGCCGGTCTGCTGCTTTCCCTCGCCGTGGGAAAGCTCCTCTCGAGCTTCCTCTACCAGGTGAGCGGCGCCGACCCCGTGGTTTTCCTCGCCGCCCCCGTCCTGCTGTCGGCTATTTCCTTGCTGGCTTGCTACCTGCCCGCTCGCCACGCCGCGCGCGTCGAGCCTATGGTCGCCCTGCGCAACGAGTAGCCGTGATTAGCATCCTTCTATGTAGATCATCTTCTTAAAAGCGCTCTCTGACCAACCTGCATTCAGGTGCGCCTCATTTGATGATGCGCCCTGGCGGACCTTGACACTTCAGTAGATGATCTTCTGAAGTATACTGATTGGTACGCACCCATGCCCAAGCGAGACGCTCCTCCTTTGCAGGGAGATTTGATCCAAGGCACCCTGGACATGCTCGTTCTCCAGACCTTGGTTCTCGGCCCGGCGCATGGCCACACCATCGCCTATGCCATCGAGCATCGCTCCGAGGATGTGCTTCAAGTCGAGCACGGCTCGCTCTATCCCGCGCTC
>JASHOO010000022.1 GCA_030041035.1 Bryobacteraceae bacterium
GTACCAGGCGGACCGCGGTTGCCCGAGGGATACGAAACCGAGTCGCTGCGGAAGTCGGCCTTGCTGAAATACACGCTCCAGACACTGATAAATCGTCCGCGAGACTACACCCGTTTGGCCTGGCGGCCAACCTTTCGGCAACAGATCCGGCGGCGTGGACTGCTCGAGTGGCAGCCGATTCATTACATCTTTTCGACGGGATCGAGCGGAACACCGACGCCGGTTACCTACACGCACCACGACTTCACACACGTTCTCGCCGAGCTGACGTCGATGTTCTCGCGGCCGAAAAAGCTGGATCCGAATCGGGCGTACTTTGAGTGGACCGACCGGATCATGAACGTCTTCCCGGGCGCTCCTCACATGGCGTTTTTTGGGCCGCTGCTAGCCAAGGTCATCACGGGAGTTTCCAGCTTCGAAACTTTCGGCGGAGCCGTAATTCCCACTGAAAAACAGATCCTGATTTTCGCCGCCGGAGGTTTCACCACGCTGGCCGCGGTTCCATCCTACCTGGTTCGGTGGCTGAGACGCGCCAGCGTTCTGCTGCAGGAAGGCAGGATTCAACCACTCAAGCGCTTCAAGTCGGCCCTGGTGGGCGCGGAACCGCTCAGCGCAGCGCAGCACGATTACATCCGCGGATTGGCGCTAAGCCTGGGAGCCGACCCGCGCTTCGCGATTCACCAAACACTGGGCATGACCGAGATGAAATGGACCAGCATCGAATGCGCGGATGGCAGCGGCATGCATTTTAACCCCAAATATTTCTTCTGTGAGCTGCTCCACCCGGAGAAGCGCGAGCCTGTTGCTCCCGGCGAGCCAGGGGTCCTGGTGTTCAGCCATATCGGCTGGCGGGGCACGGCACTGGTTCGGTTCTGGACCGGTGACCTGATCAAGGGCGGGGCGCGATGGGATCGCTGCGCCTGCTGCGGCCAAACGTCCCCGCGCCTCTATCCGCCGATTTGCCGCGCGGAAAAAGATTTCACGAAACTCAAGGGGGCCCGGGTGGATCTTCCGCTGCTGGTAGAGACGGTCCGCGAGACGCCGGGTGTGCGACAGTTCCAGATCATCCTTGAGAACGAGAATCCTGAGGACCGGTTCTCACACGACGTGCTCACAGTGTATCTAGCGGCCGAAAACGGAAGCAACGCGGTGAATGTCGAGGGCAGTTTGCGCGAGCGCCTGAAGGCGTACACGGAGGTTTCACCGGATCGCGTGATCTTCGAGGAGGACGAGGAAGCGCTGGAAAAGCGTCTCTTCGCCAAGAACGGCATTAAAGCTGAATACCTGGTGGAGCGCCGAGCGCATCACATTTGAAGACGGAGAGTATGAGCACCGAAGCCGCCTCGACACCCGCGCCGCCGGGGCCACTGGATGACGCGGAGTACCGCTATTTGCCGGGGCTTGTGCGGGCATACCTGATAGTACTTCCCGGAGTGATTCGGAATCCGCCTGAATACTTTGTCCAAGTGGCGCGACGCTACGGCGGCGTGGTCACGCTCAGCCCACGGCGGATCTTTCTAGTCGCCGATCCCGACGGCGTGAAGCATGTGGTGCAGGACAACCATACCAATTACATCAAGGGGCCCAGGTACAAAGTTCTGAAGCCGTTGATGGGCGACGGCCTGTTTTCGAGCGACGGCGAACTGTGGAAGCGGCAGCGGCGTCTGGTGCAGCCCGCGTTTCAAAAAAAGCATCACCCGAGGATGGCCGAAATCATCTGCAGTGCCACAGCCAGCATGCTGGATCGTTGGGAGGCGAATGCGGCCGCTCGACGAGCCATTGATGCACGGGGCGAAGTGATCCTGCTCACGCTTGAAATTCTGCTGCGGAGCATGTTCAGCGGCGACCTGATTGGGCATGAACCGGTGCTGCGCGAGGCTGTCATCGAGTACGAGAAGCACATGGACCTGGTGGGCGCGGTGAATTTGGCAAAACTTCCGGCGTGGTTCCCATCCGCGGGCCGGCGGCGCTTCCAGGGGGCCGTGCGCACGCTCGAACAATTTATCTTTCGCGTGGTGAAGGAGAGGCGGCGGACCCAAACTGACAACGGCGACCTGGTATCGCTGTTGCTTTGGGCGCGCGATGAAGAAACCGGCCAGCCGATGAGCGACCGGCAGATTCGCGACGAGCTCATGACCATGCTGCAGGCCGGGCACGACACGGTTTCGGACGCCGTGGCCTGGACGTGGTTTCTGATGGCCAAGCATCCCGGTGTGCGAGATCGGGTCGAGCAGGAGGTGGACTCGGTGCTCGGCGCGCAGCCTCCCCAATTTGGAGATTTGGCGCGGCTCCCGTACACCGACCGGGTGATTCAGGAATCGATGCGCGTTTACCCTCCGGCGTGGGTGTTCGCGCGGACGCCGGTGGAAGACGATGTGATCGGCGGGTACCACATCCCGGCAAAATCACTAGTCGTAATCAGCCCATACGTGACGCACCGGCTGCCGGAGTTATGGGAGAATCCGGAGACTTTTGACCCGGACCGTTTCCTGCCCGAGAGGTCGGAGGCAAGGCCGCGGTTTGCTTATTATCCTTTCAGCGCCGGGCCGCGGCAGTGCGTCGGCGCCAGCCTGGCCATGCTGGAAGCACAGATGATCATCGCGATGGCCGCGCAGCGGTATCAGCTTGCGGCCGACCCTGGATTGTCACCGGGGCTCAAGCCAAGAATCAGCCTGACCGCCGACTGTACGCTGTGGCTCACACCGGTTTCTCGGGCCCGAGCTGCACGGGAGCCATGAAGTCGCGAAGAGTCGCTTCGGCGTGATTGCGAACGGCGGGCAGGGTGCAACGGGCAGGTCTGCGTGATGATCACGGCTGCGGCATGGCCGCGCCAAAGGCCTGATACTGTTCCCGATCTTCCTTCTCCCCCTTCGGCGCTATGTCGATTCGCAGCCGTTCGTAAGTGTCCGCCTTGTATGCCGGCCACTCGGGTAGTCCCGGACCATTCGGATTGCCCGTCTTCACAAAGTCTACGAAATAGCTCTGCATCACCCTTGACACTTCATGGTCCGCTTCTTCCCACTTGTAACGCGGGTCGATATCCAGGTTGCCCATCGCGTATTGAATCTCGGCCGAATGTACGGCGCCACGTGCGGGCTGCTGTGGTCCGGGCGCCTCACGTCCTGGAGTTCCCGTGTACTCCGGACGTGGGTGCGCGTACAAATAGCGATACACCGGCGCACCTGTCTTCGTCTGCAGTTCGGTCCACAGCCAGGTCCCATACGAGATGAACCGCGCACTCGCCAGCGCCATCGAGGCGTCCAGAACTTCGGCGCTCGATTGTACAGGGTATGCTTTTAGCAAGCCGTCCGCCTTCGCTCCGAAGACCTTTCGCACCCCGGCTTCGAAATTCTCCGGCGTCGGCTCCGCATTGCCCAGCACTGCATGCGGCGAACCTTCCTCCGTATTTGAACCGGCGAGCAACGGAATGTGCGCTTGCTCGGCCGCCTCATAAACATCCAGCAGCGGCTTCGTTAGAAAATATCCGTCGAGTGTCGTACTGAACCGCATGCCCTTCGCCTTACCCTGCGCTTCCTGAATCTGCTCCGGCGTTAAGGCGCGCAGTGCCGCCAGCGTGGTCGCGCCCGCGGCCTCGCCGAACTTGACACCGCCCTGCTCGGCTTCTGAAAGAGGCCGCGCGGGCAGGCTCGAAATCATCGCGCCGCTCTCCCCGATGGCGCCTGCCATCAGGGTCTTCGATAACGGCGAAGCCATGAGCGCACTTACTGAAATCGAACCCGCCGATTCACCCGCAATCGTTACCCGTTTCGGGTCGCCGCCGAACGC
Organism: Bryobacteraceae bacterium; assembly: GCA_030041035.1. GTDB lineage: Bacteria > Acidobacteriota > Terriglobia > Bryobacterales > Bryobacteraceae > QHXW01. The sequence continues at coordinate 3,787 of JASHOO010000022.1, forward strand.
TGCAATGTTCTCTTGGACCCATTGGAGCGCCGCCACCTGGTCGAGCAGTCCGTAGTTGCCCGACGCATGATGCGGCGACTCCCTGGTCAGCTCCGGATGCGCAAAGAAGCCAAAAATGTTGGTGCGGTAGTTCACCGACACTGCGACGATCCCGTGCCGCGCCATGCTCTCGCCGTCATACCGCGGCTCCGAGCCGTCGCCGTTCTGGAATCCGCCGCCAAAGATATACACGAGCACGGGCAGCTTCTCCTTCGCCGACTTGGCTGGCGTCCAGACGTTCAGGTAAAGGCAGTCCTCGCTCATGCCGTTGCTGCGTAGCCAGTAATCGGCATTGGGCGCGAGCTTCTGCATGCATGCCGGACCGAACTTATCCGCATTGCGGACGCCCTTCCAGTTCTTGACCGGCTGCGGCTCGCGCCAGCGGAAGCCCCCTACCGGCGGCGCCCCGAACGGGATGCCTTTGAAACTCCGCACGCCGTCTTTCGGTGAAGTGGTCGACTCAACCACGCCATTGGCGGTCTTCACACGGTCTGCCGCCGTTGCGGGCAGCGCCGCCGTGGCACACAGCACAACAAGGCTCAGAACACTCAACGTGATTTTCATAAGTAGCTGCCAAGAGAATATCACTGTGCATCGCCCGCCTGGACAGCACAAGCCGGAATTGGATCCGCAACGCTCTCTCGTTGGCGCGGACATGAGTGCGTACCACACTTGGCTCAATCAGCAGCGGTTAGAAGGCGCGGATCGTATCGTTCCTGGTGTGGTTTAAAGGACATAACAAGGCCGTGGCTATCGGACCGTCACGCCGGCTTAGCTCCTTCGGCCGCGAGTCCGATCCCAGCCTTAGATTGTGGCGGATCGTTCAAAGATTCGAAAAAATCTCGGCGCTTTTGTTCTTGGGCCAGCATCCAGTAATCTACAGCGGTTCAGGCCATCGCCGAAGAAAAGAAAAAACATGCCGCGACAGGCGGGTCGGCGAGATCGGTCGCGCTCATAACGGAGATGAATATGAAAGCGTCGCGACGTTACCTTTGGGGCGGCGTAGTTGTCGCCGTCATCGCAATTGGGTTGATCGTTGGAGCGATTCGCCCATGGAAGCATGCGCTGGCCTCACCACCGGAAACCGTTCCTGACGTCGAGGTGACGCAAGTCAAGCAGCAGGATGTCCCGGTCGTCGGCGAATGGATAGGTACGCTCGACGGTTTGGTCAATGCCGATGTCAGGGCCGAGGTGACAGGGTACCTGCTCCAGCAGGGTTATCAGGAGGGCGCCTTTGTCAGGAAAGGGCAGCTGCTTTTCCAGATAGATCCAGGGCCGTTTCAAGCGGCGCTAGACCAGGCCGACGGGCAACTGGCGCAAGCCAAAGCCCAGCTTGCCAACGCCGAAGCGGTGCAAGGCCGCACGGACCTTGACGTTAAGCGATACACTCCGCTGGCGCGAGAGCAAGCCGCTACCCAGCAAGACCTCGACAACGCGGTTCAAAACAACCTTGCGGCTATCGCCAACGTGGAAACCGCCAAAGCACAGATCAAGACGTTTCAGGCAGCCGTCGAGACCGCAAAGATTAATCTTGCTTTTACCCGGTTGGTTGCGCCGATCGATGGTATCGCAGGACAAGCGCAACTGCAAGTGGGTGCTCTGGTTAGCCCCGCGAGCGGAGCGGTGACTTCGGTTTCAACAGTGGACCCGATCAAAGCTTATTTCACAGTCAGCGAGCCGCAGTATCTGGCGTGGAGAAAGAGATTCCCCACCGAGGCCAGCCGGTTGGCGGCAGACAAAGCTTTGCGGCTCCAGTTGGTCCTGGCGGACGGTTCGACTTACGCGCATTACGGCTCGTTTGATTTTGCCGATCGCCAGGTCAACGAGAGCACGGGAGCGATTCGCATTGCCGCATTGTTTCCCAATCCTGGCAACATCTTGCGGCCCGGTGGCTACGCTAAGGTGCGCGCCGTGGTGCAGATCCAGCATGATGCGTTGCTCGTACCGCAACGCGCGGTGTCAGAGCTGCAGGGAGGCTACCAGGTGGCTATCGTAGACGGCGACAACAAGGTGACGATCCGTCCGGTCACCGTTGGACCGCAGATCGGTAGCCGATGGGTGATTGCCGATGGGCTGAAGCCGGGTGAACGGGTTGTCGCCGAAGGCGGTCAGAAAGTGCGGACCGGGATGCACGTGAATCCAAAGCCATTCGAAACGGAAGCCGTGAGCAGGTGAGGCCATGTCAAAGTTCTTCATCAATCGCCCTATTGTTGCGATGGTCATCTCCATCGTGCTGGTCCTGGTGGGTTCGCTGACGATCGCCAGCCTGCCTGTCGCCCAATTCCCCAACATCGTTCCGCCGGAGATCCAAATCCTGGCCACGTACGTGGGAGCGGATGCTGAAACGCTGGAACAAGCCGTTGCCACCCCGCTCGAGGAGCAGATGAACGGCGTGGACAACATGAATTACATGTATTCGCTGAACGCCACGGGAAACTCAAGCACCAGCCTGATCGTGGATTTCGATGAAAAGACGGATCCCAACACGGACTTCATCCTGGCACAATCGCGCGAAACTCAGGCGGCCTCGCAGCTTCCGGTCGACGTGACGAACTATGGAATCACGGTAAGAAAATCAGTCACGGCGCCACTTCTGCTGGTTGCGGTGTATTCACCGCATGGAACCTACGACGCGACTTTTCTGGCGAACTACTCGTATATCAATCTTGTCGATCCCTTGCTGCGGTCGACAGGAATTGGAAACATCCAGGTGTTTGGAGCGGGACAGTATGCGTTGCGCATGTGGGTGAACCCAGACCGGCTGGCGAAGCTCGGCATCACGGTCCCGCAGATCATCAGCGCAGTCCAAGCCCAG
>JASHOO010000237.1 GCA_030041035.1 Bryobacteraceae bacterium
GCGCATTCTGATTCCCCTGCTCGATACTCTGCAATCCATCCCCGTGCTGAGTTTCCTCCCTCCGGTGATGGTCGCCATGGTGACGCTGTTCCCCACACGCCGCTTAGGAATCGAGCTCGGTTCCATCTTGCTGGTCTTGACCGGCCAGGTCTGGAACATGACCTTCAGCGTCTACTCATCGCTCAAAAGCATCCCGCGCGAAATGCTGGAGGTCACCCGCGTCTATCGCCTGAGCTGGTGGCAGAGATTCATTCAACTCGAGCTGCCGTATTCCGCCATCGGCTTGATCTGGAACTCCCTGATGTCGGTGGCCGCTGCCTGGTTTTTCCTCATGCCCTGCGAGATGTTTGTGCTGGGCAAGCGCGATCTTCGGCTTCCCGGTCTCGGTTCCTATCTGAAAACAGCCACCAACGCCGGCGACACGCGGGCGATTCTCTGGGGTCTCGCTGCCATGATTGCCGTGATCGTGTTCATGGACCAGCTCATCTGGCGGCCGGTCATCGCCTGGAGTGAAAAGTTCAAATTCGAGCAGGTGGAAGCCGCACAGACGCCGCGCTCGCCCATTCTCGATCTCCTGCGGCGCTCGAGTGTGCTGCCGCGAATTACCCGTGCCACCGTGGCGCCTGCCCGCGAAGCTTTGACGCTGCACTTGGCCGCGGCCCAGTCTTCAGCCCGCCCTGTTCGCCGGTCCGGGGCGCTGCGAAAAGGGCTCGCACTGGTGCTCTCGGCGGCCGCATCGGTGGCCGTCCTTTATGCCGTGGTGCGCATGGTCATCATGCTGGCCGCTCTCTCGCGCCACGATGTCAGCCACCTTTTCCTGGCCACCGGAGCCACCTTCCTTCGCGTGGAGTTTACTCTGTTAATCGCCGGACTTTGGACCGTCCCGGTCGGCGTTTTCATCGGCCTGCGCCCGAAACTCGCCGCGGTTGCTCAGCCCTTGGCGCAGATCGCGGCGTCGGTTCCCGCTACGGCTTTATTCCCTATCGTGCTGCTCGTTCTCATTCGCGCCGGCGGAGGGCTGAGCGTCGGCTCTATTCTCCTGCTCCTGCTCGGCACGCAATGGTACATTCTGTTCAACGTCATCGCCGGGGCCAGCGCCATCCCCACCGACCTGAAAGAAGTCTGTGACATCTACCATCTGAGCCACGTCGAGCGCTGGCGCCGCCTGATTCTGCCCGCCATCTTTCCGTATCTGATTACCGGTTTTGTGACCGCTTCAGGAGGCGCCTGGAACGCGAGCGTCGTCGCCGAGTATGTGGGCTTTCAAAACCAGACGTATTCTACACTCGGATTGGGCGCCGTCATCAGCCAGGCCACCGACAACAATAACTTTCCCCTCTTGCTGGGTGCCACGGTGATCATGTCGGTTGTCGTCGTCACCGTCAACCGCCTGCTCTGGCGCCCGCTCTACGGATTAGCGTCTACCCGGTTCAAACTCGAAAGCTAACTTGCCGGCTCGATGTGTTCGCTCCGGCTCTCGTAGTTGCGCGCGTAGTAGTTTCGGTATTCCTCCGACTTCACCCGCGCCACCCATCCCGTGTTCCGTTGGTACCATTCGATGGTGTGCGCCAGGCCATCCTCGAAACTCACTTGCGGCGCCCAGCCGGTTTCTTTCATGATCTTCGCGCTCGAAAGCGCATACCGGCGGTCGTGCCCCGGCCGGTCCTCCACATACCGGATCAGCGTTTCGGGAGCGCCCGTGGCCGCCAGGATCTTGCGGATCACTTCGATATTCGGCAGTGACCGGCTCCCGCCGATGTTATAGATCTCCCCTTCGCGGCCTTTCTCGAGCGCGGCGTGAATGGCGCGGCAATGGTCATCCACATAGAGCCAGTCGCGTATCTGCTGTCCGTCGCCATACACCGGCAGCGGGCGCCCTTCCAGCGCATTCGAGATCATCAATGGCAGCAGCTTTTCCGGAAACTGATAGGGCCCATAGTTGTTCGATGCCCGCGTGACGATCACCGGAACCCGGTAAGTCGTAAAGTAAGCTCGCGCCAATAAGTCCGAACCGGCCTTCGATGCCGAGTAAGGGCTGCTCGGATTCAGCGGGAAATTCTCATCCGCTTCAAGCGGCCGCGGCACGCTGCCATATACTTCGTCCGTTGAAACGTGCACGAATCGGGGAACGTGATTCTGCCGGGCAGCCTCCAGCAGCGTGAAAGTCCCCCGCAAATTGGTCTCGATAACCGGGCTGGGCGAAAGAATACTCCGGTCTACATGCGACTCCGCCGCAAAGTGAATCATCGCATCGGGTCTCTCTTCCTGAATCAGAGCGTCCACCAGCGGCGCATCACATATATCTCCCCGAACGAAACGGTACCCACTGCGGCTGGCGATTGGATCGAGATTTTCCAGATTGCCCGCATAAGTCAACTTATCCAGATTTACAATCGCCGGCGGCTCGCGCAAATCTAAAATTAGGCGTACAAATGCTGATCCAATGAAACCTGCTCCGCCGGTAACTAGAAGTTTCACAGATACAATCAGCTCAGCACCAACTTACTTGTGCTGCATCTCCCAATCGTACTGAATATACGGATTGTTATACGGGATTCTGCCTTCGTCCCGGGGATCATAGAACCGGTCGGTAAGATACACCAACATCGCCTGGTCCATCCCGATCACTTTATAACCATGTGCTACCCCGGGTGGAATGAGTATCTGCCAAGGTCGCAACATGCCGGCGTAAATCGTATTCCGCGCGCCGTAAGTCGATGAGTCCATCCGGAGATCCACCAGAGCCACCTGGAGAGAGCCGCTGACCGGCGACCAACAGTCGGTCTGGTGCATGTGGTAATGAAACGCTTTGATCGTTCCTGGATAACTGAGTGCCGCGGAAATCTGCGTCGATTCCGGTGGAAAATGCGCCGCCAGGCCCCGCCCCAGCCGTTGTATCTCTAAAAAATATCCGCGATCATCCGGCCACAACGCGACGGGCTCGATCCGCACACCATGGATTAATTGCGCCGAGTCCGGCTTCAAAATCACGGAGCCGATTCCCTTTTCACATACCGGCAGTACCAGTTCCAGGCCTGCCGATTGCGCAACTTTGCGATCCTCCGGGATGGTTGCCGCCTCACCCGCCATTTCATTCGTCCTCTCTGGCCCTTCACTCGACCTGCCGGACGCCTTACAAGAAATACTCACTCCGCTTCCTGAGATCGCAGATCGGGAGTCCGCCGGAAGCTGGATTGGACGCTGCTGAAGATGTTGTACCTGATGATATACCAGAAAGCTGCAATCCCATCCCAAATCCCGATCTTCTTACCTTCTTCATAAGTCCTGCCGTAGTAACTAATCGGGGCCTCGTAAATGGAGCAATTCAATTTAGCAACTTTGGCTGTAACTTCTATCTCGAAGCCGAACCCCTCCGAGGTGATGATCATGTTCCGGATAATGTCGCCGCGCAAGGCTTTATAACCCGTTTCGACATCGGTCAGGTTGATGTTGGTGAACAGATTCGAAACAAACGTCAGCGCCCGGTTCGCCAGGTAGTGATAGAAATACAACACGCGCGAAGTCTTCCGAACCAGAAATCGTGAGCCGTACACAACGTCTGCAAATCCGTCCACGATCGGCTGAATCAGGCTCGGTATCTCAGTCGGGTCGTATTCCAGATCTGCGTCCTGCACGATCACAATCTCGCCGGTGGTATGTTGGAATCCGGTTTTCAGGGCTTCGGTCTTGCCTGAGTTCACTTCATGCCGCACCACCTTGACTAGCGGATACTCCTCGGAAAACCGCCGTGCGATTTCGCCAGTCCGGTCCTTTGAGCAGTCATCCACAACCACAACTTCGAGAAGGCTGGGCAACTGCACCAGCTTGCGGATTACCGCACCTAGAGTTCTTTCCTCGTTGTAGGCGGGAACAACCACCGACAGATACGGCGTCGCGGCATCAATCTTCTTCATGAGTTCTCACCCATCAGAAGTTCGTTTCGATCGCGCTGGAGGTCCCGGTCGAATTGCTGATGGTCGTAGAAATCGTGGCGATCCCGCCCGTCAGCGTCTGGCCCGTCGCCACGGTTCCGCTCAAAGTAAATGGCACCGTCACCTGAAACTGCCCGCCGAAGGCCACCGACGCAGTACTGTCGAAATAAGCCGCCGCCACGTTGCTGAGATCGATATTGACCGGCGCCGTCGAAATGTGAAAGCCCGCCGCTGCCGTGAACGCGACCGCCATCGCCGCGAGCGATCGCGTCGTGGAATAGCCCACCACCGTCAGAACGAATCCGTTGCCGCTCACGCTGCCCACCTGAGCTGAAATGATGCTGGGTGCAGCCGCGGTCACCGTCAACTGCAAACTGGAGGGTGACGATGGCGTTAAATCAATGTCGCCCGCCTGCGTGGCAAACGTGGGCGTCAGCGTAATCGTGCTGGCGACGGTCCCGGTTTGCAATTGAATCTGCGGTCCCTGCCCCGCGAAAATCGCGGCTGTGCCGTTGGCCGGAATCGTGAAAGCCACCGTGCGCCCGCCGGTCGAAAACTGTACCGCAGGATCAGCCGGTAGATCGCTCGCAATGGTGATCGTCAGCGTGCCGCTCAGCGCCGCCGGATAAGGCTTGGAAAGTGCCAGCCCCAAACTGGGTTGAGAAAGAGCCGCGACATTTCCGCTGGCGGCACTGAACTGGTACGCCGGCAGCGCCGGAGGCGCCGTCCCCGAGCCGATCAGCCCCACCGTCGTGTTCCCCACCTGCAGCGTGCCCGTCGTAAAACCCACCGTCGTCGGAGCGAACGCGATCGTAAAACTGGCCTGTCCGTTGGGCGCGATGTTCAACGGCAAAGCCGGCAGCCCCGATACCGAGAACGGGCTGTTGGTTTGCACAATCCCAATATTGAAAACATGCGCCGTAATGGTGCCCGTGTTACTGATGACGAACGTGGCGCTCTCCGATTGCGTCACCGTCGCCGGTGTAAAAACCACCGAATCGCCCGTTGCCAACGTGACGGTCGCCCCCGCCATGGTATAGGCGAAAGCCAGGGTCGCCCCCAGACCGCGGCCCGTCAGCGTGAATGAATCTGCGCCAATCGCCAGAGTGGCTTGTTCCGCCGCCGCCTGCGTCGGACTGAACGTCAGCTTGAGAGTGAAGCCCGCGTTCTGCCCTAAAGTGTCCGGAAGCAGCGGCGTGCCGCTGACCGTAAAATCCTGCCCGCTCACGGCAATCGACCCGATCGTGGTGCTCAGGTTGCCCGTATTCTCAACCGTCAAAGTGACGCTGTTCGACTGCCCCAGATTGGTGTCTGGAAAACTGATGGTGCTGCCCGGTGTCACCGGCGCGGTCTGGCCGTTTTCGGTTAATTGATACACCAGTTTGGCCGCACTGAGCGTGCCTTGGAGGGCGAAGGTAACCTGCGTGCCCTGCGTCCCTAGCGAAACCGTGACTTGCCCCGTATCGGTGGCGGCGCCGCTCGGCTGGTAGCGGATCAGAACTTGGAGTGTCTGCTGCGCATTCACCAGAGTGGGGAATGCGGGCAGGCCTTGCAGCGAGAACGCGTTGCCGCTAATCGAAACATTCTGAACCTGTTGCGGGCCCCCGATGTTGGTAATATCCAGTGCCGCCTGGGAGACCGAATTGAGCGGTGTGGCCGGAAAGACAATGTTTCCACCGGGTTGCAAGGGGACCACGTTCTGATTCGACGCCAGCACATAGCTGAACGTGAAATTGGTCTGCTGGGCCGCCGCCTGAGTGGCCAGCGCTGCCAGCAGAATCGCGCCTCGACCGGTGCGGCGACTGATCCGGATGGCTCGACCACGCATGTTCTACGGAGGTCCTCCCACGCTGGGAGAACCGGGGGAGACCGTGATGGTGGAGGTGCTGGTCGACGCTCCGCCCCGCGTCGCCAGCACAATGCCCGCTGCCAATCCCGCTCCACCGGCGATCAGCGCGATTTTGAACCACTTGGAAGACCACAAACCCTTCTTTTTGGTTCTGGCCAGTTCCCCGGCTGCCACCCGCTCCGCGTTGTACATCGTGATGGTGGTCTCGCCCATTTGATTTCCATAGGTTGCCGTCACTCGGACCTGAAGGCTGCCGACTTCGTTGTTGGCGGTCCAACCGGTCGCGGCGGCTTCACCCTGACCGTTGGTCAGAACCGTTTTAAACGTTTTCTGGTCGGCAAATACCGCGCTCGGCCCCCTCAGCGGGAAACGGAACACCACTTCTGCACCGTCGATCGGCCGATCCTCCTGATCGAGAACGTCCACCACAAGCGGCGCCATCACTTTCCGTTCCAGATCGTTTGATTCGCCGTTGCCAGCCAGAGGAACTACCTTTAGATTCTGCACGATAGGCAAGGGTGCCACGGGCTTCGTCTGGGCCGGCGGTCCGGGTGACGGCGGCTGTTGGGCGAGGGCCACCGGCGGCAAGGCCAGCAGAACCGACAGGACCGGCGACAGCCAGCGGGTGATGCGCACTCGCTTCCTTGACGCTCTCATGTTGAAGTGACAGTATAGCGTAAAAGTCTAACTCCAATCCCCTCAATTAGAAGCGCTGCGCTGCAATATAGATGAACGGGTTCAGCACGGAGAGCACGATCGGGAACGCTGTGGTGGCAACCACCCGCTTCTCCGACCGCGGCACATAGAGCAGATCGTTGGGCAACAAGGGAAAATCGTTCACTATCCCCTCGTATATTCCATTGAGATTGATCGGGATCTCGGCCCGCCGGTTGGTGTTCAGGATAGGACGCAAGACGCGCACGTCGCTCCGTTTGGCTTCGCGCGTAAATCCGCCTGCCAGCGTCGGCGCCTGACTGACGGTCAGGTAATCGCGCTCGCCCAGATCGATCGCTCCGGGCTTGGTGACCTCGCCGCCGACATAGACCGGCTCGGCGCGGTCCACCGTAATGAGATCATAAGGTTCGAGCACGATGTCTTCTGCCGGGTTGACGTTCTGCGTCAGGTTGGCGATGCTGATTTCCACCGTGCTGATCTTCTTTTCCGGGTCATCCACCGCGTTCGGAAGCCCAATGGGGCCATATTCCAGGTGCCTTCTTACCCGGATCCGCCGGCTGGCACTGGGCTGCAAGCCGCCCGCAAACGCCAGCATTTCCACCAACGTGCGGCGGCCCTGCAAGGTATAGATTCCAGGCTTTTGAAACATACCCTCAAAAAACACGGGCGCGGCACGGAATTGGGTGACGCTGATAATCACTTGCGGTTGAACGATAGTCTCGCGGAGACGGTTGGTGATCTCCGCTTCCAGTTGGTGAATCGTGAGCCCGGCCGCACGGATTCGCCCCAGTTGCGGCAGATTCACAAAGCCTTCGGCATCAATCCGAAATGGCCGCTCGTTGATCTCGTCGGCTTCCGGTGCCCGAATCAGAATCTGGTCGTTGGGTCCGAGTGTGTAGTTGGGGGTGATATCGACGGGCAATTCCACGGCGGCCGGCGGCTGATTGGGTGCTGCCGCGCCCGGTGTGGGCTGCTGGGGGTTCTGGGCAGCTCCGATGGGCAGCTGCTGGGCAAATGCGCAGAGGCCAAACGCCAGAAAAAGCACAGACACGCCAATTCGGCTGTGAAGGATCATACGAAGCATGTTAGCTGTTCTCGCGTTCCGGTTCAAACCGGGCACGGCCGGTCCCTCAATACCGACTTGGGTCGGGAGGGCTTGATGGGGCGGACCCAGTTACGGTCCACTTCGGCGGACACCGACCGGTGCAACAGGGAGATCGATACAACCAGGCGAAACCTACCTTTAACGTCGAGCAAAATCCCCTCCACGCCGGCCAACGGACCCCGCTCGATCAGCACTCTCTGGCCCACCTCCAGAAACGGCCACGGCTTCATAAGAAGGCCCGATTGGACCATCATGCGAATGTTTTCGATTTCCTGATCGGGGATCGGGGTGGGTAACTTGCCCAGTCCCACCAATCCGACAACACCGGGCGCGGTGACGACCAGCAGCCGGTTATGAGGATTCAAGCGCGCGAAAACGTATCCGGGGAACAGGGGCTGGTCGATGGTCTTGGTCCGATCCGACCAGCGGCGGTGCACCTGGTAACAAGGCGAGAATTCCTCGTAACCCCTTTCATGCAAATGGGTTGCCGTCACCCGCTCGTAGTTGGATCGAACCCGCACCGCATACCATAGCGCCGACCGCGGGTCTACGCTTGCGACGGTGTGATCCATCGTCATGGAAGATGGCCGCAAATCTCTGTCTGCATTCTACCAAAACTCCACCATCCCCGGACCAGGCGCAGGAGCTTTGAATCCAGGTTAATCGGCTCATTCCAAAACGCTTATAAGCTATTTGCTGATCCTCGAAGGGTGAATCCATGGACGCTTACTGTGCTATGATTTCCTGGGTTTTTTCATGTTTGTCCCGAGAGCGGCCCGGATTCTCTGGATCTTTTCGCTGGGAGCGGCTGGTGTTTCTCTGCGGCCTGAATCTGTGGCCGCGTATCTACGGGATTCCCCCGCAGTCCAGTCTGACTTACCCGGAGGGCTGGAACGCCTATCAAACGGCGACCATTCTGGCGGGAGCCAAGCCCTACGGAGTCCTTCCGCGGCTGGCGGTGGCCAATTATCCGCCTCTGTTCTGGGAACTGGTAGCGGTGCTCGGGGGAGAGCCGCAGAAGCTGGTTACGACCGGCAGGGTGGTTTCGCTGATGGCGCTGTTCTCGACTGCACTACTGGTCGGCCTCATCGTATTTAAGTCCAGCGGCAGCAAGAGCATGGGAATTCTGGGGTCACTCCTGTTTCTGACCTGGATGAGCTCGGCGGCGGCTGGTTACCAGGCGACCAATGAGCCGCAGATGCTTGCCCATGCGCTCGTATGTGGAGGCCTGTTGGCGTATCTGGTTTGGGGCAGCACGGTTCGCGGCTTGCTGGCGGCGAGCGGCCTGTTCTGTCTGGCGGTATTTGTCAAAAACAACGTCATCGCCATCCCGGTGGCGGTTTCACTGCATCTGCTGTGGTCTTCCCGGCGCCATGTCCTGCAATGGGTACTATTCAACGCCGGCTTTGCACTCCTTTTGTTCACGGCAGTGTTGGCCCGCGACGGATCACACTTCCTGCAGTGTCTGCTGGCACCGCGCTCTTACAGCTTCGCCGAGCTTCTTCACGGCACGCGCGCATTCACCGACGCTTTTCAGATTCCGTTGCTGGTAGCTGTCGTGTGGTGCGCTTACAACTTTCGTGCCTCCCAGCGGAAGCTGTTTGCCGGCATACTGGTGATTTCGCTTGCTGTGGGAATGGTTTTCCGTGGAGGAGGTGGCACGAACCTCAATATGTTCTTCGATGCCATCATCGGCCTGGCTTTGATTTGTCCGCTGGCGTTGGCCGATCTCATTCAGGCGTTCGGACTCAGACCCGTTGCGGGAACGCTGCTGGCCCTCTCGCCGCTGTTCCTGTGTGCCTGGCCGCTCAGCCGCCTCGGCCCCAGTGCGTTCAGTGCTGCATTACATGCTTCTGCAATGGCCGCGACAGAGGAACACGAGTACCGGGCCAGTGTCGAGCTCCTGAAGGCTCACCCCGGACCCGCGATTTGCGAAACCATGCGTCTCTGTTTTGATGCCGGCAAGCCACTTGTTTATGATCCCTACTATCCTAACCTTCGCAGTTGGGCGGAGTTTCACACTAAATTCGAGCAGATGGGCGAGGTAAGCCCAGGGCTGTGAACAAAACATTTTCGCAAGCGCTTGTAGTGGAGACCTACCCTCTATGCAGCCGGAAAGGATTCTGGCATTCTGCAAGGGAGCATGTTCCTGCGCAGCAATACCAGGATCAAAGACGGCAAGCCGCACCGGTACTACACGGTGGTGGAAAGTCGGCGACTGCAATCGGGGAAAGTAGTGCAGCGGCAAGTACTGTACCTGGGCGAAATCAACGACAGCCAGCAGGCGGCATGGCGCAGGACGCTGGAGGTATTTGATGAAGCCGAGCAGCGAATCACACCACTGAGTCTGTTTCCGGAGGATCGCCCAGTGCCCGCCGACGCGATCGACAGCGTGCAGGTGAAACTCGGCGAGATGAAACTGGAGCGAGCGCGGCCGTATGGCAACTGCTGGTTGGGATGCGAGTTGTGGCGGCAGTTGCAGTTAGATCGGTTCTGGTCGGAGAAGCTGCCGCAAGGACGGGAAGGTGTAGCGTGGCCGCAGGTGCTGGAACTGCTGGTGGTGAATCGGCTGATCGAGCCAGGCAGCGAGTTTCGGCTGCACCGTCATTGGTTCGATCACAGTGCCATGGATGTCTTG
>JASHOO010000238.1 GCA_030041035.1 Bryobacteraceae bacterium
GACAGCATCACGTACCTGCGGTATGGGCTGGACATAGCGTTCCTGCGCGCTTACGAAGAGGGGAAACCGGCCGCAACCCCGCACTACTTGAAATGGAGCGCGGAAGGAGTGAAGGACGGCGACCTGGTGTTTGCATCGGGGAATCCGGCGACGACGGTTCGCGAGACGACCGCGGCGCAGCTCACGTTCTACAGGGACACGGCACTTCCGGTGACGGTCGCGCGTCTCGGGCCGCGCTTGAAGGAGCTGATGACGTATGCAGCGAAGAACGAGCGGGAGCAGCGGGCGGCGGAGCCGGTGCTTTCGGCATTGCTCGAGGCCTACAAATCGTCGGCAGGTAAACTCATCGGGCTGCGGGACGACCGCCTCGTTCTGCGCAAGACATCATTCGACCAGAAAATTCGCCACGCCGTGGAAGGCGATCCCAAACTGGGAACGACGGCGGGCAAGGTGTGGGACCAGGTGGCGGCGGCGTACAAAGCCTGGACCCCGTTTGAAAAGCCGTACCAGATTCTGGAGGGATCACCGGCCCCGGGATCGAATCTGTTCAATGCGGCGCGGCGGCTGGTGCGGGCTTCCGAAGAATCGGACGCGGGCAGCGGCGAGCGCGATTTCAGCGGGCGCGTGGACGATTCGATCGAGACGATGATGCTGGCCGAGTACCTGGAAGAACTCAAGAATCTGAAGAAGGAAGCGCCGCCGATGAAATCGATTCTGGAGGGCAAGACGCCGCAGCAGGCGGCGGAGGCGCTGGTGCAAGCGAGCAGATTGAAGGATCCGGCGGAGAGGCGGCGGCTGGCGCAGAGCCATGAAGCGGTGGAGCAATCCGAGGACGGAATGATCCGTCTGGCGCTCGAACTGGAGGAACCGGCGCGGCGGCTGGCAAAGAAACGCGCGGAGCTGATCGGGTCGCTCGAAGCTTCGGCGGCGGAGAAGATCGCGCAGTATCGCTATCAACTGTTCGGCGATGCCGAATATCCGGACGCGACGGCGACGCCGCGGGTGGAATTCGGCGTGGTCAAAGGCTACACGGACCGGGCAGGCGTGCTGCAGCCGTTCGCGGCCACGTTCGGCGGGCTGTTTTATCGCGAAGACAACAAGATTCCCTACCTGGTGCCGCAGCGCTGGCTGGACATCCGGGCGAATCTCGCGTTGAGCGATCCGCTGGATTTTGTGAGCACATGCGATATCGGCGGCGGAGAGTCGGGCAGTCCTACGGTGAATCGCGCCGGCGAGCTGGTGGGGGTGATTTTCGACGGCAACCTGGAGAGCCTGCCGAATACGTACCTCTACACGAGCGATCAGGCGCGCGCAGTGCACGTTTCGGTGGAAGGGATTGCGGAGTCGCTGGAGAAGGTTTACAAGACCGCGGCGCTTCTGCGCGAACTGGGCTTAGAGAATCACTAGCGGGGCGCGGGGAAACGCGAACTTGCGGCCGAGCTGATCGACGACGTTGATCTGGCAGATGTAGCGGCCGGGCGCGAGCGTCTGCAACGGAACCTGAATCTGCACGGGAACGGCGTCGGGCCGCGTGGGAGCGAGCTGGGTCATATCGAGCGGCCCGGCTTCAAAAGCCTTGAGGCCTTTGCTGTTGAACAGGCTCATGCTGACTTTAACGCGGCGCATTTTGGGATCGGCGGGATCGGGCTGGGCGTCGTAGACGTCGAACGAGACGTAGAGATTCTGGCTGCGGCGGAAAACGCGCGTGATGCTGGGGACGATTTTCTCTTCGCCGACGATCAAGGGATTGGCGAGGACTTCTTTTCGCGAGATTCTCTCAGCGGCGCCGACGGCGGCTTTGAGGACTTCGCGCTGGCTGCTCCAGACGATCGAGCTCAGCTTCAAGCCGGTGGTATCGGCGCTCAAATCGGGAACGGTGAAGCGCATTTCGAACGTGCCCATTTTGCCGGTGATGTTTTCGCGCACGACGAATTTCATGCGATAGCGGCCGGGCTCGAGTGTGAATCCGGCGTCATATTGAAAGCTTTTGCGGCCGGCCTGCCCGGCTTTGCCCTGGTCGAGGCGAACGGAGATGTTGTCGCGAACGTTGCCGGCCACGGCGTGCTGCTCATCCTGAATCTGCCCGGCGAAATCGAATTGAGTGACGCTGGCGCCGCCTTTGGCAGCCAGGGCAACGACGGAGCCGGGAATCTTGATGGACACGGGAACGAAGTAGCTGGTGGGAGAGATGCGGAAATAATTGACCTGGAGCGCGAGCGGGAGATCGGTAACGGGATCGCCGGCGGAGAGAGCTTCCTTTAATTGCTGCTCCTTCTCCTGGCCGTTGAGCTTGCCCCAGACCTTGGAAGCGTAGTAGCCCTTGCGGTGTTCGAGTTTCGCCGAGAGATTGTTATTGAGCTTGACGGTGATCTTGCGATACTTGCCATCCCTGGCGTTGTTGGTGGTGTAGTAGCCGAGCAGGTAGTAGCTGTGCATCTCCTGTTGGGCTTGCACGATGCCGGCGGTGATGTCGTTGCTGTCGAAGAAGGCTTTGCCGCCGGTATCGGCCGCAAGGGTGTAGAGGGTTTCCTGGGAATCGTTGATGGTGGCGCGCTGCTGATTGTAGACCGAGCCGTTGTAGATACCGGTGCCGCGCGAGGCGGCGTGGCTGGCATCGCCGCCGGGGGGATCGGCCATGAGGCCGCGCGCATCGATCGGATAGATGGCGACATTGGCCTTGACGGCGGCGTTGATGGTAGCTTCGAGCTGCGCCTGGTTATCGATGCCGGTTTTGTTCACGCCCGCGGAGAAATACACGAGCGCCTTCTTTTCGGGCAGCGGCGCCAGCATGCGGGCGGCCTGCTCGATGGCGGCGAGCTTCTGGTCGGTATTAAATATGTTGAACTCGGTTTCGTCGGCGACGAAGGCAGCACCGGTGTCCTCGCCGTTGGCGGAGTCGGTATCGGCGAGGCCGGCCATCTCGCTCATCTCGCCGATGGGCAGCGCTTTGATAATGCTCGTCATGACGTCGCGGTCGGCGGTGAAGTCGGTGAGCACCTGCACGTCGCTCGTGTAAAGCAGAATGGCGACCAGATCGTCCTTGGTGATGCGCTTGTCGATGTATTCGAGGGCGGCGTCCTGGGCGCGCAACTGTTCATTGATGCCCATCGAGGAGAAGTCGAGGTAGAGAATCATGAGGCGCTTGTCATGATACTGGATGGAGCCCGGCTTCTCGGCGGTGATGGTGGTTTTGGGGGCTTCGGGGAGCTTGAGCTGGTCCGACAGCGCGAGTTTCGGCGGCGGCTCGGGAGCATTGGTGAGTTTCTGGAACTCGAAGACGGAAATCTTCTGCGGCTTGCCGTCTTCAAAAACGCTGAAATCCTCGGGCTTGAGTCCGTCGATGACATTGCCGGATTTGTCGCGGACGACGACGTCGACGATGACCAGGTTGCTGTTGGCTGTGAATTTGGCCGGTTGTCCGGCGTCGGCCGACTGGTTCTTCACCGGCGGCTGCTGACCGGCCGCGGCGAGCGCGAGTACCGCGAAAATCGAGGCCGTGCGCCGCATCAGAAACTGAACCTCATCAGCAATTGCACGGTGCGCGTGGCCGTAGCGGCGGTGGGCAATCCGTAAGTAGCGGAGTTGACGGTGGTGCCGAAGCTGGTGATCGCGATATGGTTGAGCGCGTTGGTGGCGGTGAGGCGCAATTGCAATTGGCGGCGGGTGTCTCCGAAGCGAAACGCGCGGTTGAGCGCCGAATTAAAGGCCACCTGAAATGGTCCGGGGATGGTATCTCGACCGGCGTCCCCGAATTCTCCGCTTTCAGGCGTGGTGAAGGCCAACGGATTGAAGTAGGGGTAACCGGCCGCGGAGATGGGAAGGCCGGTGGCTTCGGCGCGCGTGTTTCCCGAGGCCGCGGCCAGCCCTCCGAGATTGGAGAGATTGCCGGCCACGAGCGCAGTCAGCGGCGTTCCGTTGGCCGCCGTGAAAGTCCCGCTCACCGTCCAGCCGGCGAGCGTTTTCGTGGCCCAGCCGCCGTTGCGGAGCATGCCGTGCACGCCGACCGGAGAGGAGAGCAGGAAGGTTGTCTGCAAATTGTTGCGCTGATCGAACGT
>JASHOO010000239.1 GCA_030041035.1 Bryobacteraceae bacterium
TGCCTGCTCCACACACCGCGCGGACTACACGCCAGCACTTCAAACGTGTACGCCCCGGCCGGCAGGTTATGGTATAAGGCTTGACGCTGATCGGTTTCGACCCACTCATCGCTCACGCCCCGCAGCCGGTAGCGGAAATGAACCGCGCTTTCATCCACGAAGCTTAAGCCGGCGAACTTTACCAGCATGGGAAGGTCATGGTAGCCGGCCGTCAAACCGGCCAATGGCTTCACCGTTTTCTCGCCGAACTGGATCGACGTGATGACCACCGGCGGCGGCACCTCGGGAACTAAGTGGGAGGGCGGACGGTAGTGGCTGAGCCCGCGGCTGGTTCCAATCCACACGCTGCCGTCCGCGTCCGCATAGAGCGACCGGCCCACACAGTCGTCCCACAGCAAGCCTTGCGCCTGGCTGAAGTGCCGCCAGCGCTCGCCGTCATACGCGTCTACGCCGTCGTTCGAACTGGCCCACAGCCATCCGCGTGCATCCGACGCCAGCGCTGCGATCTCGTCCGATTTCAGCCCGTTCTGTTCCGAAAAATGCTGCCAGCGGGCCCGGCCCTGCTCGAAATTGAGGCGCGAGATGCCCCTTGAGTCGGAGTACGCGATCCAAAGCGCTCCATCGGGAGTTTCCGCCAGCGAATCCACGCTGTCGCTCAGTAGGCCCTCCCGGGATGTGAAGAGCGTCCATTGGCCGTTTTCCATGCGCAGCAAGCCCTGAGATCCACCCAACCACCACCGCCCCTCTCCATCGATCAACACTTGGCTGAAGGTTTCCGCGCTGGAGCTGAGCGGAGGGATCTGCCGTTCGAACTGGGGGGTCTGGTCGAGCGGAGTGCTTCGATACAGGGCCCCCTTTGTCGTCACCCACAGACGGTCTTCTCGGTCGATCACGAATCCGGCCACTTCGACGTCCGGGCCCTCATCGCCGAGCTCGAATCGCTGGATCTTTCCAGTCCGTGGATCCAGGCGGGACACGCCCCCCGGAGCCGTTCCTACCCAGATGGCGCCGTCGGCGGTGGATATGATGGCGCGCACCTTCCGGCCCGCTAAGCCGTCTTTTTCCGTCCAGGCACGAGAGAACGTTCGGTCCGAACCGAATCGCTGCAGGCCGTTCTCCGTACCCACCCATAACGTGCCTGAGCTGTCCCGATGCATCGCCTGCAGGCTATGGCCCGCAAGTCCCTCCGAGCGCGTCCAGGACTGCCATTGACCGTAGCCCCGCCAGCGAACTACTCCGGCTCCCGAAAGCCCGATCCAGATCGACCCCTCCCGGTCCTGTAACACACAGCAGGTCGGGTTGACCGGCAGCCCCTGCTCAATCCCGATCGTTTCCCAACTGTCACCTGACAGGAAGCTGAGGCCCGCCTCACTCGGCGCAAACAGTTGTCCGTCCCGGTCCAGATAAAGCCCGGTGACCCCCCACATCGCCGGTGCCAGTCCGCTATCGCGCTCCCGGAACTTCTGCTCGCCTTTCAGCCGGACCATCGCCTGGCGTAAGCTGCGGATCCAAAGATTACCGGCCGTGTCGGTCAGGATAGAATCCCAGCGGTCGTCGGGAAGACCCGTGTCTCCACTGATTTCAAAGGCTTTACCTGATTTCACAGTGCACAGCTTGTGCCCGCAGCCGAACCAAACCGTTCCCACCGGGTCGATGTGCACTCCATACGCCCCCGCCTCGGACACTTCCTCAGGATTGGGCAGCCTTGTGAAGACATAGTCTCTCCCTTTTGGTGTGCCAACCAGCAGGCCTCCCGTGGTAGCCACCCACAGCCGTCCCTGTGCATCGGCGAGCAAACTGGATTGCGTAGGGATGCTGTTCCATCCCACAGAATCAACAACTTGCCAGGAGCCATCGCGCAGTTGGGCCAGACCGCCGTTAGTACCCGCCCACAGGGTTCCATCCGGAGTTTCGGCCAGAGCTTGCACCACCTCCCCCACGCCGGGAACGCCGAAGGCGGTAAATCGTGCGCCATCATAGCGGAACAGGCCATTGGCGGTTCCCACCCAGATAAAGCCAATGTGATCTTGCAGCAAACAATGGACTTCGGTGTCCTTGAGGCCGTCGCCGTGGCTATAGTAGCGAAAGCGGTGCCGCTGCGCGATCAGCGGCAAGCCGACAACCAGGGGCCAAACGAGCCAACTCGCAAGAATTGACCGGAGGCACCTGCGAGTACTGAGTGGTGAGAGCGCCACTAGAGAGCGTGTCCGTCCATTCTATTGTTCCTGAATGGAATAAGATAAGCCAAGATTCGCTTTAGAGAACAATCGCCTGATTCCCACAACGAACCGGTTGGTTCCGGCGTCTAATTCATTTAATTCCCCTAATTCCCCGGGCGAAAGGATGGCCGTATGCAGTTGCGCCGCTCGATGGCCAGTTTATTAGCCTGTTCTGCTCTCATTCTGCTGGGTTGTCAGGCCCGGACCGCGCCGATTACTTCCAACGTTCAATCGGCAGAACAATTCCAAAGGGTTAGAGTCAAATTCGACCGCCTGCACCGGCACGTCCGTTCGAACGGAACGATCCAGGCGGTGAATGCCCTGACGATTCGGGTGCCGCAAGTTTATGGGCAGGGGGGAGATATGACTCTCACCAGGCTCATCGCCACGGGCGCGGCGGTCAAAGAAGGCGATGTACTAGCCGAGTTTGACCGGACCAAGCAGGTAGACGACGCACGTGACGCGAAGGCCAAGTATGAAGACCTTCTGCACCAGGTCGATCAGCGCAAAGAGCAGCATCGGGCGGATGGGGAAAAACGGGCGGCGGATCTCCAGCAGGCTGAGGCGGATCTGGAAAAGGCCCAGCTTGAGCTGCGTAAGGGACCTATTTTAAGCGAGATAGACCGCTTGAAGAACCAGGCCAAGCTGGAGGACGCCGAGGCCCATGTGGCGAGCCTGAAACGCTCCAATCATTTTCACGAAGTCTCGGATGCAGCGGACACCCAGATCCTCGAGTTGCAGCGCGACCGGCAGAAGGTGACCTGGGAGCGGGCGCAGGAAAGCGCCGATAAGATGGTGATCAAGGCGCCGATTTCGGGCATGGTGTCGCGCGAAAACTCCTGGCACAACGATACCTTCGGCCCGGCGCAGGAAGGGGATCAACTCTGGCCCGGCGAACCGCTTCTGCGGATTTTTGATCCCTCGGCGATGGAGGTTGAAGTCGAAGTCAGTGAGCCGGATGGCGCAGCACTGAGTGAAGGGGCGCTGGCGACGGTGCGGCTGGATGCCTACCCGGCGCTGACGTTCAAGGGGCACCTCGATTCGGCAAGCCCGGTGGCGACGGCGCAACTGGACACTTCGGTGCGGACTTTTCCGGCACGCTTCCGCCTGGATGAGCAGGACGCGCACCTGTTGCCGGATCTTTCGGCGGCAGTGGACCTCGACGTGACGGCCAGAGAGCCGGCGCTACTGGTCCCCAGAGGAGCGGTGCATTACCGCCAGGGCAAACCGTTTGTTACGCGTGTCGACGGGGCGGGCGGCAACGAGGAGCGGGCGGTGAAGCTGGGCGAATTCGACGACACCTGGATCGAGATCACCTCAGGTGTGGAGCGCGGAGATGAAGTTCTAGCGCCGGCCGCACAGCCGACGAACGACGCGGCCGAACGGAGAAGCTGAAAAATGGCGGCGCGGCGCAAATCGAAACCCGTTCTAGTAGCGCTCAGTGTGATTGTGGTGGTGGGCTCGATAGCGGCTGGAGTCTCGCGTCTGCGGAAAGTGCAGGCAGCGGTGAACCCGCCTACGGCGCGGGCGCGTAAGGGCGAGTTCGCGGTGATCGTGGTATGCCGGGGGGAACTTTCGGTCAAGCGCTCGGTGCAACTGGTGGCGCCGGTGAATGTGCCGGATTTGAAAATCGTGTGGCTGGCGCCGCCGGGCGGGGCCATCCAGTCCGGGCAACCGGTGGTGCGCTTCGATCCTTCGAGTGCGCAGCAGCAACTGGATGAGAAAAACGCCGCGTTGCGGCAGGCGCAAGCCACACTCGACCAGGCGGTGGCGCAGGCCCGTATCACCGCCGAACAGGACAAGCTGGACCTGGCGAACGCGCGCTACACGGTGGAGCGGGCGCGGCTGGAAGCTTCGAAGCAGGCAATAGTGAGCGCGATTCAGGGAGAAGAGAGCAAGGTAGACCTGGGATCGGCGGAGATGAAACTGAAAGTGGAGCAAGCCACTGTGGACCTGCATAAGGCCTCGGACGAGGCGAGGATTGCTTCAGTCACCCGGCAGCGCGACAAGGCGCAGGCGGAGGTGGATCTGGCCAAGGAGCGGCTGGCGCAAATGGAGATGCGGGCGCCGCTCAACGGGGTGGTCATCTACCAAATGAACAACTCGCAGGGATGGATGAACCGGCAGCCGTTCAAAGTGGGGGACCATGTGTGGTCGGGCGCACCGGTGGCGGTGATTCCCGACCTGACGACGATTCGCATGGAGGGAAGGCTGGACGAAGTGGACCGGGGGCGCGTAGTGGCGGGCGACGAAGTGCGGGTGCACGTGGACGCGTTTCCGGAAGAAACACTGGCGGCAAAGGTAATGGCAGTTTCGCCGCTGACGCTGGTGACCTTCGGCGAGTGGCCGCCGATTCGCAGCTTCCATGTTTATGCAGAGATTCGCAAGCCAGATGCCCGGCTGCGGCCGGACATGAACGGCAGCATGGACGTGGTTACGGCGCGCATCCCCAATGCCATCAGCGTTCCCGGCAAAGCGATTTTCACGCGCAACGGCAAGCCGATCACCTATGTGGCGCAGAAGGACGGAAGCTACCGCGCGGTGGATGTGGAGATTGTGGCGCGCAATCCGGATGAGGTGGCGGTGCGCGGCATCGCCGAGAACAGCGTAGTGTCGTTGGCCGATCTGAGCCAGGAGAGAAAACAGCTATGAGCACGCCGGCGATTCAAACGCCCGCGCCGGTGCGGCCTCAGCCGGCGCCACCCGTGGAGTTGCGGCGGCGCCGCCATCCCGTGCGGCGGATGGGGAAGTGGCTGGTTCTCTTATTGCTGGTGGGGGCTGCGGCGTGGGGTGGGTACCGGCTGTTTCGTTCTCTCACGGCTTCCGGGGCGGCGGCGCTCCCGACCACGCGCGTCAAGCGCGGCGATGTGTCGCTGACGGTCACGGCCAAAGCAGAGCTGCGCGGCGGGAACTCGGAGGAGGTGGCCGCTCCGATGACCGGAGAAGGCGACATGCATATCACGTTGCTCCGCAAACCCGGCGAAGTCGTGAAAGCAGGCGACGTGGTTCTGGAGCTGGACACGACGGACCAGGCCTACAAGCTGAAGGAAGCGGAAGCCGACCTGGCGGAGGCCGAGCAGCAGGTGATCAAAGCCCAGGCGGACGGGGCCGCGCAGGAGGAAGAGAACAATTACTCGCTGCTCAAGGCGAAAGCCGACGTGCGGCAAGCGGAACTGGATTGCCGGAAAAATCCGGTGCTCTCCGCCATTGCAGCCAAACAGAACGATCTGGCGTTGCAGGCGGCCAAAGACAAACTGGCGCAACTGGAGAAGGACCAGGCCAATTACCAGGCAACCGGTCAGGCGGGCATTGCCATCCAGGAGGCCGCGCGCAAGAAGGCGGAACAGCAGGCGGCGACGGCACGCAAAAACATCGACGCCATGACGGTCAAAGCGAAGCGCGATGGATATGTGGCCGTCCGGCAGAACACCAACATCAACTGGGGCTACCGGGGCATGACGCTGCCGCCGTTTCGCGTGGGCGACCGCGTGAACCCGGGCATGGTGATTGCCGAGATCCCGGATTTAGGGAGCTGGGAACTGGGGGCCAACATCGGAGAGATGGACCGGGGGCATCTGGCGATTGGAGAGAAAGTGGACGTGCAGGTGATGGCTGCGCCGTTCCGAAAATACCACGGGCGTGTCAAAGACCTGGGCGGCACCACGGGCCCGCCCTGGGACCGCCACTTCGAGTGCAAGATCGCGCTGGACGATCCCTCGCCGGAGCTGCGTCCCGGCATGAACGCCATTGTGGTGATCAATGCGGAGGCGCTGCACAATGTGCTTTGGGTTCCTAGCGAAGCGGTATTCGAGAGCGACGGACGGACATTTGTGTATGTGAAGTCCGGCTCCGGCTTTGCGCCGAAGGACGTCAAGCTGGTCAAGCGCGGAGAGAGCCAGGCGGTGATCACGGGAGTGGCGGAAGGGCAAGTGGTGGCGCTGGCGAATCCCGACCAGCAGACCGAGAAAAAGGCGGGGGCGGGCGGCGCGTTGCAGGCGCTTCCGAAATGAAGCCGGGAACGGTTGTTTCCATCGCGGAGCACAGCCGGGGAATCTCGCGGTATTTTTCCGACCTGCCGCAAGCGGCCGGCAATCTGCTGGCGCAGAAATTCCGCACGGCGCTCACCATGCTGGGGATCGTTTTCGGTGTGGGCGCGGTCATCGGGATGCTGGCCATCGGGGCGGGTGCGCGGCAGGAATCGCTGCGGTTTATCGAGGAGCTAGGCGTGCGCAATCTGCTGGTCGAATCGCGGCCGGCGACCGACTATCAGGAATTGCAGGTGCGGAGGCGCTCATCGCCGGGATTGACGGAGCGGGATGTGCGCATTCTGGAAGCCAACGTGGATGGGCTGGACCTGATTTCGCCGAGCCGGTGGATGCGGCCCACGCGCATGCTGCCCAAACCCCCGCATGATTTGCCGGACCTGGCGGGCGTACGGCCGGCCTATGCGGCCATCCACAACCTGCAAACCGCGGAGGGGACATTCTTCGACGAGCAGCAGGACACGGCGAGCGCCGCGGTGTGCGTGCTGGGGGAGAAGGCCAAGGTGGACCTGTGGGGCTACGGTCCCGCGGTAGGCAAGTATGTGAAGGTGAATGACACTTGGCTGGAAGTGATCGGGGTGCTGGCGCCGCAGATTGCCTCGAGCTCGGCGGGCGGACAAAACCAGGACCGGAACAACGCCATCTACACGCCGCTGAACACCTACCAGTACCGCTTTTGGGACAACAACTTTCTAAAGGACGACCTCGACGGAATCGACCTGCGGCTCAAGCCGGGCGCGGACAGTATCGAGACGGCCAAAGTGGTGACGGCGATTCTGAACTCGACGCACCACAATATTCCGGACTTCAGCGTGGTCATTCCGGCGGACCTGCTGGCGCAGCAGCAGCGGACGCAAACGATTTTCACCTACGTGATGGTGGCGATTGCAGCGATATCGCTGCTGGTGGGCGGCATCGGCATCATGAACATCGTGCTGGCGACGGTGCTGGAGCGGACGCGGGAGATCGGCATCCGGCGCGCGACGGGCGCGCGGCGTAACGATATTGTGCGGCAGTTTCTGGCGGAATCGGTGCTGATCTCGGTGGGCGGAGGAATTTTGGGAATCGTGTTCGGCTATTTTCTTTCCTGGCTGATTGCGCGCACGGCGGAATGGAAAACGATTGTGACAACGGCGTCGATCATCATCGCATTCGGCGTTTCGGTGGCGGTAGGCATGATTTTCGGGATTTATCCGGCGGTGAAGGCATCGCGGATCGATCCGATTGAGGCGTTGCGATATGAATAAGTGCGGGCGAGGTGTGATGCGGGTGTTAGCGCCGCTGGCGGCGGCATGCTCCTTAGCAGCGGCCACGCTGCCCGACTTCATTACGGAGCGCTTTCGCGGGCCGAATGTGCAGGTACACGAAGTGGAAGGCGTGGAGCAGCACGTTCAGGGAGGCAAGCTGTATCTCAACGTGAAAGATTTTCTGGCGCTGCTGCTGAAGAACAACACGGAGATCAATATTGCGCGGCTGGATGTGCTGAGCGCGGCGGACGCCATTGTGGGAGCGAAGGCGCCGTTCGACCCGGTGGTCACGGCGAGCTTCAACAGCACGCGCTCGATCACGCCGCAATTCACGCAAATCGGCGGCGCGGCGGACATCAACTTCCTGAGCGAGACGACGACGATGAACTACCAGCAGCTGCTGGAGTCAGGCCAGACGATCAACGCGGGATTCAGCGGATCGCGCGCATCCAGCAACAGCGAGTTCAACTTTTTCAATCCGTATATCTCGACGTTCACCAATTTTGAAGTGACGCAGCCGCTGTGGCAGGGGCGCGCGAACCTGGAAGCCAAGGCACCGCTGATGATCGCGCGAACCGAGCTGCTGATCCAGTCGGACCAGACGGAAGCGCAGATTGCGGACCTGGTGGCGGCGGCAGCGAGGCAGTACTGGGACGCGGTCCAGGCGCGCGACAACATCAAGGTGCAGCAGCAGGCGTACGACCTGGCGCAGAAGCAATACGAGCGCGACAAGCTGTCGCTGGAGCTGGGTGCGCTGCCGAGCCTGGACATTTTCCAATCGCAATCGCAACTGGCGCAGCGGAAGGTGGCGGTGATTCAGGCGCAATTCGCGTACCGGGAAGCGCTGGACGGATTGCGGCGGCTGATCGGGGCGGATCTGAACCCGGACACGCGGAATATGGAGATGGTGCTGGAGGACGATCCGGTAGCGGAGGTGGCGCCGCTCGCGCCCACCGAGGAGGCGATCAGCGCGGCGTTGCAAAAGCGGCCGGAGCTGAGCGCGGTGCGGAGGCATCAGGGCGTGAACGATCTGAATGCGCGGGTGGCGCGCGACCTGATGGTGCCGCAGGTCAACCTGAGCGCGTTCGGCGGAGGCAATGGTCTGGCGGGGAACCAGATACCGGTGGTGAGCACGCTGGGAGCGGCTCCCACGATGCTCGCTTCGACGGGCCTGGGCGACGCGCTTCATCAGACCTTCGCATTTCAGTCGCCGACCTATGGTTTTCAGCTCAGCTTGACGCTGCCGGTGCGCAACAGCTCCGCCGCACAGGGCCTGGCCGATGCGCTGGTGAGCCGGGCGCGGGACCGGTACACGGAGCGGCAGCTCGAGCAGCAGGTGATCCAGGATGTGAAACTGGCCACGAGCGAGATTCAAAGCAGCGCGGCGCAGATCGAGGCGGCGAAGACCGCGCGCGATCTGGCGCAGAAAAACGTGGAAGCGGAACAGCAGAAGTACGAGCTGGGCGGTGTGACGGCGTTTGAGGTTTTGGACGCGCAGGCGCGGCTGGCAACGGTGGAAAGCTCGCTGTTGGACGCGTACGTGGGCTACCGGAAGACGCTGATTTCCTACCAGCGCGCGGTATGGACGCTGCTCGACGGAATGGGGATCATCGTGGAAACGCCCCAGGTGCGCTAGCCCGCACATTCTGCTGCCAACGCGAAACAAGTGCATATTCGCATGATTTACACTTGTTGCCCTGCGGTTTTTACACCAGAGACGCGCGGGCAGCGTGGATAATCGGAAGGATGACGTGCGCATCCGCAGACCGATTTACCGGGCCGGAGCAATGAAGACCCGCGCCGGTGTGTTCTTACTCCCGCTGGTTTTCGCCGCAGCAGCCGCCGGCGCGCCGCAGACCAGCGGTTTCGTCGGCAGCGAACCCTGCAAGACGTGCCACGCCGACGTGTGGCAGAAGTTCTACAAGAACCCGCACTACAAAAGTGTAGCCTCGGGCAAGGAAGCTCCCGAGAACACGGGCTGTGAGAGCTGCCACGGGCCGGGAGGCGCGCACCTGGCCGCGCACGGCGGGAAAGCGACGATCGCGGCGTTCTCGGTGCTGGAGCCGACCGAGATTCTGGACCGGTGCCTGCGCTGCCACGGCGAGACGCTGGCGCGGGCGAATATCCGGCACTCCTCGCACACGCAAGCGGGCGTGGTATGCACGAACTGCCATTCCATCCACAAATCTCCGGCGCCGAGATTTCTGCTGGCCAACAACCAGCCGGAAGTGTGCTACGGATGTCACGCCGACGTGCGCTCGCAGTTTTCCATGCCGTTTAAGCACCGCGTAAACGAAGGGGCGCTGGTGTGCACGGACTGTCACAATCCACATGGAGCGTATCAGCCCACCTGGAGAAACGGCGAGCGGCCGCGCATGATGGACCAGGTGATGGCCGCTGATGAGCCCTGCCTGAAGTGCCACGAGGAGAAGCGCGGGCCGTTCGTTTTCGAGCATCCGCCGGTGAGGGTGGAAGGGTGCGAGATGTGTCATTTTCCGCACGGCTCGCCGAACTCGCGGCTGTTGCGGCGCCCGGTGGTATTCACCATGTGCCTGGAATGTCACAACGGTGCGCCGGGTTTCGGGAGGGCGAGACTGGGAGACCCGGTAACCCCGTCAACCCACAACATGCGGTTGCCGCTCTATCAAAACTGCACCAACTGTCACAGCCATATTCATGGCTCGAACGTGAGTGTTTTCTTCCTACAATGAGGCGCCGAATGAAACCAGCGATCGTAGTTTTGCTTCTGGCCGGCAGCCTCAGCGCGCAACAGACAGTGGCGCCGACGACGCAGGAACCGGTGGGCCCGGTACGGGGCGATAACGTTGCCGAATACAATATCGTGAACTCGTTCGAGCTGGGCGATCGCTTCGACTCGATCGGTGGGAATCTCGACTCCTACCGCAGCCAGGTGAACTACGGCAACGGCCCGCGTCTGCTGGCGAGCTTTTTCAGCATCAATTCGCGCGACGGCCACGGGAAGTTTTTCGACGAGATTGTGATCACGACCGAGGGGCTGGGGAACGACCCTTACGAATCGGCAGTGCTGCGCATTTCCAAGAACCGTCTGTACCGGTTTGACATGCACTGGCGCCTGAACGATTACTACAACCCGGGCCTGGTGAGCGCCGGCCAGGAGGGCGGAAACTTCCGGGACACGCAGTTTACCGCGCAGGACGACGATCTGGTGCTGTTTCCGGATTCGAAATACAAATTCTTCCTGGGATACTCGCGCAGCGTACAGGAGGGACCGGAATTGACGGCGACGGACGGACAGTTCGAAACGCCTGCTCTGGCGACCGTCTCCGACACCGCCACGTTTACCTCCCTGCGCGATGCGCGCAACGAGTACCGCGTAGGCAGCGAATTGGAAGTACTCGGGTTCCGGATCAACTGGATGCATGGATGGGAGGATTTCAAGCAGGACTATTTCGTGCCGCCGGGAACCGATGCGAGCGGCAACGTGGTGCCGGCCGAGCAGGTCAATCCCTATCACGGCACCAGCCCCTACTGGCGCTTGGGGATCTTCCGGAACAGGAAGCGGTACAGCGTCAACGGACGATTCACTTATGCCGATGCGCGGCGCGCGTTTGTCTCCGAGCAGACCGGCCTGCTGGGCGGCATCACGCCGGGAACGCTGCAAGAGGTGACGATGGGGAACGGCGAGCGGCCCGAGGCCACGGGCAATCTCACATTCAGCATTTTCCTGACGCCCAAGCTCACCTTCACCGACAGCACGGCGGTATACAGCGTGCGAACCGAGGGCAATTCCGAATACCTTCAGCTCAACCAAGCCACCGGTCAGTTCATCACGCAATACTTCCTGTATCTGGGGATCCGCACACTTTCCAATCAGGCGGAGCTGAACTACCGGGTGCGGAAATGGCTGGAATTCTACGGCGGTTATGACTACTCGGACCGCTTTATGCGCAATGTTCTTGCGCAGAATTTTCCGCCGTTCGACCAGACCAGCATTTTGAACGCAGGAGTCGCCGGCGTGCGCATCCGGCCGATTGAACCGGTGACGATCGTGCTCAGCGGCGAGGTAGGCCACGCCACTCAGCCGTTCACACCGAAAAGCGACAAAGACTATCAGGCGCTGGGAGCGCGCGTGCAATACAAGCGCAAAAGCCTGCTTTTTGCGGCCTACGCGAATTCCAGTTACAACAACAATTCGGTCTCATTCACGGCCTACAGCTCACACGCGCGAACCTACGGGACGAATCTTTCCTGGACGCCGCGCGGCTGGCTCTCGTTCAACGTGGACTACGCGAAGATGCATCTCGACAGTCTGGGCGGCCTGATGTTCTTCGAAGGCGGCGACAATCCAGTGGCGGGATATTCGTTGTACATCAGCAATCTGCACACGGGCAATGCGGGGGCGCGCTTCGCGCTGGGGAGACGGGCGGATCTTTATCTCGGCTACAGCCACGTGCAGGACACCGGCGACGGGCGGAGCAATCCGTACGGCACCGGATTCGGCACCGATATCCCGGCTTTCCAGGAGGCGCAGACGTTTCCCATGAAGTTCCTGTCTCCGGTGGGACGGTTCTCGGTGAAGATCAATAATCGCATGCGCTGGAACGTGGGCTATCAATATTACGGCTATCACGAAGACTTCTTTACGGGCCAGATTACGCCGGACCAGGCATACCGCGGGCACACGGGTTATTCGAGCCTGCTGTTTTCATTCTGAGCCGTTTACGAAGTCTTACAAAATTCCGGCGCGCAGCGCGCAACAACTCCCCCCACGAAATCGTAATTACTGTTGTGGAGGAGGGACCCCAAATGAGGACCCGAACATTATTGAACCTGACATTGGCCGCGACGCTGGTGGCGGCGGGGAGCACCGCGGTTTTTGCCGACCAACCGGCGGGCACCCAAAGCGCCCAAAGCGACGCGCAGATCGCGCAGAAGGTCATCCATGAGATCAGGATGTATGCGCGGTATACCATCTTCGACAATGTGAACGTGATGGTTCGCGACGGCGAAGTAAATCTCACCGGGCAGGTGAGCCTGCCTTTCAAGAAGGGCGATATGGGGCGGCTCGCCGAGCACGTGGCGGGCGTCCGCAGCGTAACCAACCAAATAGAAGTGCTGCCGACGTCATTGTTTGACGACCGGCTGCGCCTCCAGATCGCACGCTCGATCTATCGCGACCCGACGCTTTCGCGCTACGCCATCGAGGCGATTCCGCCCATCCATATCATCGTAGACAACGGACACGTCACGCTCGAGGGTGTGGTGAACAACGACCTGGAGAAAACCGTCGCGGGGCTGCGCGCCTCACAAGCGGGGCTTAGCTTCGGGCAGGTAGTCAACAACCTCCGAGTGGAAAACCCAGGCAAGAAAAGCTGATCGCGATTTTTGGAGTCTGGCCGGGGACCCGTAGCAGGGTCCCCGGTTTTTTTTGTTGGAATTTACTGATTGGCGGGCGAGAACGATTCAGCAGCGCGGGCATAAGAGCGGCGGTTCACCGGCTCTCCGATGCGCATCTCGTCCCAGTTGTAGCGGAATTCCTGGCCGCAATCCAGGCAGACTACATATGTACCGTGCCGGTGAGGGCCGGCGGTGGCCGTCCTGCGCCCGGGCGTTATAGGGAACGTGGTGCGATCGTGACTACATCCGAATAACGTATTCAGCAGTGAACCTAACATCGCTTTTGCCTCCTGTTGCTCCTCTTGCTCCTCATCAATCCGTCCAACCCAGAGCGAAGGGAAATGTTGCCTCTCCCGCTCGATGCCAAAGTGTGTGTTAACTTCCGCTTGTGTCCCGATAGTGCCTTCGGTGCTATCCGTATAGCAATCGCCGTACCACTGCCGACCTACGTACACTGCGCGCGAGTGCAAGGCGCCATCTGCCGCCAAATCATCTGAACCTACCGTGTAGCGCAATCATTTCCCCTCCGGAAAACTTTGTCAATCTATCCGTTCTGTGTGAGGGACTATCCAATCGGATAGAGTCACGGCCGAACACGGTGGTTCAGACTGCGACAAAATGGCACACTGCTGAGACGTCACCGGTACATGCAGACCATACACCTGTGAAGGAGTTGCACCTGGCGCGCTGAGAGTACCGGCGTGCCGCTTTGGGCTATTGACATCGTCATCGCGCGGGAGCAGAATCGTGGTCGGGGAAGCACAATTAGGAGGGTGCTTTCCGAGCTGTCAGCCGCCGGTGCGGCGGGAGGTGACCAATAGAACCTGGCAAGAATCGGGGCGGCTGCATCTGATTCCGTACGGCAGGCAGTGAAGAAATTGGCGAACGATCAGACCGGCGCGCGTGAAAGAAATGGTCTTCACGCCGATAACGCTTCTAAGCGGGAGACGATCGGCATCGGCAGTTTTCGAGCCCGGACGGAACAAGGTGCGCCGCCCTTCGTAATTCTTACCGCAGCGCCGCCGAGAAGCATACCGGCAACGAACTCCTTGCAGTATTACCCTCGACAAGACGACCCCCGCGGAAGATTACCTAATCGCCCCCTGTGCTAAGCTGAGGAGTGCAATAGAGGCGCTAAAGCCTCTGTTTCCTCGCTAATAAACCCCTGCGCCCGTAGCTCAGTTGGATAGAGCGTCTGGCTACGAACCAGAAGGTCGGGAGTTCGAATCTCTCCGGGCGCACCAGTTTGCCGGTGAAACCCAGCGATCCGACCGCGAACCCAAATCCTTCGATCACGCATCATCAAAACGTGGGCGATATGTTGACAGGAGCCTGGGAAGCGCAATGACCCCCGAACCCTTGGACACCACGCGGCTGTTGTTGCCTATCCACGCCGACGATCACATCTACGGGACCGAAACGGCCCCTTATGCGCTGGTCGAATTCGGCGATTATCAGTGCCCTGGATGCGGCCAGCTATTCGCGATTATTCGTGATCTCCAGGCAGCGCTTGGCGATCGGCTGTGCATCGTCTACCGCCACTATCCTCTGGGCGGTATCCATCCGGATGCGCAGGCGGCCGCGGAAGCGGCCGAGGCGGCCGGCGCGCAAGGTCGCTTCTGGCAGATGCA
This sequence comes from Bryobacteraceae bacterium, assembly GCA_030041035.1. Taxonomy (GTDB): domain Bacteria; phylum Acidobacteriota; class Terriglobia; order Bryobacterales; family Bryobacteraceae; genus QHXW01. Next base: position 14,520 of record JASHOO010000239.1, read on the forward strand.
CGACCTGCTGTTCCAGAATCAAAACGCGCTGAAGCGCAAAAATCTGGTGGCTTACGCCGAGTCGTTAGGCCTCGATGTGGACCGTTTTCGCAATGAGCTCAAAGAGAGGGTCTACGAGGATCGCGTGCGCGAAGATTTTCGCCGCGGCGTGCAAAACGGCGTCTTCCAAACCCCCGGGCTGTTCCTGAATGGCGTGCGCCACGACGGCGCCTGGGACCGCGACACTCTGGTCCAGATACTAACCCGGTGAGCGGCGCTCAGAAGCCGCCGACCTTCGAATACAGAATGCAGCCGGCGATGATGGTCAGTGCGAGCAAGGCCAGCACCGGGGCCCATTCCACCAGGCCGATTTCCCAATAATGCACTCGCGCGGCCGCATGGAGAACGCGGCTATTTTTCGGTTGAAGCAGTGCCATATGTCGCCCTCCTTCACCACTCTGTAATACGGCACGCCGCTAACCAGCCGGTTCAATTACTTACAAGTCGCTGTGCTTCAATCAGTTGAGGTCCCCGGAAGCGCCCGGATTACTGTGTCATTTGGCTCGACTTCGCCAAAACACACAGCCAGAGGAAACATTTACCTGGCCAACTCCAGCAGTCCGAACGTGCCCGCGATCACCTTGCGCCGCTGGAACTCGCCCGGGGCGGGCGCCGGCGCGGGTTCGAAATCCGCGATGGAGAGATAAACGTGGTGTGTTCGAGTATCGAGCGCCATGGTTCTCGCCCCCGTTTGCGTGCTTGCGTTCTCCACGACCGTGTAATGGTCCGGCGAATCTTCGTGGATCACGCTCAGCGTGCCGTCTCCGCATGAATTGAACACGAGCGCGGTACCCGGATCGAACGCGGTAGCATCGATTCCGTTGCCGATAGGCGGTGTGGCCACGACTTTGCCCGTGTCAGCATCCATCACGGCCATCATTTTGTTGTGGCACCCCGAGAAAATGCGCCGGTGCGCTGCATCCATCGACATGCCAGACGGCGATTCGCAAGGCGCGAGCGGCCAGCGATGCTCCACCGTGAGCTTGCGCGAGTCGATGTCGAAGATTTTGCTCTCGTCTTCGATGTTCACGTAAACATGACCCGCGCCGTCGGCAGCCGCAAACTCCGGCTTGCCTTCGAGCGTCACCGTGCCGGCCACGGTTCCCTTCTCTGCATCAATCGCCGTGGCGTCGGAGCTGCGGCCGTTAAATGCAAACACACGTTTCGATCCCGGGTCATAGATGATCGCATCGGGATTCTTGCCCGCCGGCACATCCGCGCCGATCTTGTTCAGCGTCTTCAGGTCGAAGATAGTGACCGTGCCGGCCTGCCCATTGCTGATGAAGCCGCGCCCGAACTCGGGGGCCAGCGCGATGCCGTGCACACCCTTGAGATCGGTAACCTTCCCCGCCACCTGGCCGGAGTTCGCATCCACAACGTCGACCTCGCTGCCATGCGAAACGTAAACCCGGCCGCTGGAGCCATCGGCGATCAAATAGTCCCAGCCTCCCTCACCGCCGATCGTGATTTTGTGCACGCGGTGATAGCCGGCCGCCGCAATCCCAACGGAAACCATCAAGAGTGTAACAAGAGTGACTCGCATGGGGCCTCCTGATCCGGTAACAGTTTATTACAAGCGCATGGAGTAAGCGCCGAATGATTCGATTTCCTGCCGGTTCGTGTAACAATACAATGACGGAAGTGGGACTTCGGCGTAGCTCGGTCAGTTGTGCCGTCTGGTGTGCCGTACTGGCTACTGCTTTGTATGCACAGACGGCCACGCCGGTTCAGAATTCCGGGCTGGTTTTGCACAGCGGCACGCGGGAAGTCCTGCTGGACTTCGTCGTTCGCGACAAGCATCAGCATGAGGTTAAAGATGTCCGTCCAGAAGAAGTGGAAATCTTCGAAGACGGCGCCCCGCAGACCATCAAGAGCTTTCAGTACCGCACGGGTAAAGATGTAGTACCGGTCCCTGTGAGAGTAAGCGGTGACCATAGTGAGCCGGTAAAGCTCGACCCGCTCCGCGAAATCAACCTGGTGACCATGGTCTTCGCGGGAATGAGCGCGGTGAGCCGCCAGCAAGCGGCTGCCATGGCTCACGACTTTCTGCGGACTGAGCCGGGGCCGAACACCTGGATCGGCGTCTTCACGCTAAAGAACAGGCTGGCGACGGTGCAACCGTACACCACCGATGTCGATCTCCTGCACAAAGCCGTTGACCGCGCCGCAACCGGACAATATCAGCAGTTTGCCCAGGAGAACCTGGCACTCGTGCAGCACATCAATGCGCTCGAAAGTAGTGGAAGCGGGTACACAAGCTTCCAGCCCATCGAGCCAGGGTCTGCCGCCGAAGGTTTGCCTACTCCCGATCAGTTCCTTGCCCCGGTCCAACTGGCGATGGATCAGATGAATCTACGGCTCCTGTACCGTCAGGAAGGAGGGCGCGCGATCGATGGTTTGCGCACCGTGATCCGAGAGCAGGCACAGTTCCCCGGCCGTAAAACCGTTTTGTTCTTTTCCGAAGGCCTGGTGATCCCACCCAATCAGCCGGAGCTGCTGGACTCATTGATCAGCGAAGCCAATCGCGCCAACCTCACGTTTTACACGTTGGATGCGCGCGGCCTCAGCACGGTGTCGAACAACAGGGTGTCGCAGATCAGCTACCGATCCCAGCACCAACGGTCTGACCAGTCCGACGCCATCAAAACCGACTTGCAAGCCAATGCGCGGCACCTCGCGACCGGCACCGGCGGGTTCGCCATGGACAACAGCAACGATCTCCGCGCGCCGCTTCGCCGGCTCATGGAAGACGTGCGCTCGCATTACGAAGTGACTTATACGCCCGTCTCAACCAATTTCGATGGCCATTTTCGCAAGCTTTCTGTACGCGTCTCGCGGCCTGGTGTGACGGTTCAGAGTCGCGCCGGATATTACGCGCTCCCCATGATTGCCGGCGAATCACTGGCGCCGTTTGAGATGGCTGCTCTTCGAGTTTTGACCACTCAGCCCGAGCCGCATGCTTTTGACTTTCACGCGGCGGCGCTCCGCTTCGGTCCAGCGGCGGACGGCCATGTGTATCGCGTTGTGATTTCCATTCCCACCGCGGCATTACAGTTTTCCGAAGAATCGAAACACCTCGCGGCGATTCACCTCTCCGCTTTGAGCCTGGTAAAGGATGAGAAAGATCAGGTGATCGCCAAGGTTTCCAAGGACCTCTCGTACGACGTGCCTGCGGACAAACGCGCGGAATACGCAAACGGGGAAACTACCGTGATCCTCCCGCTCAACCTCCCCGCCGGCGTTTATCACCTGGAAACTGCCGTGATCGATCGGGTGGCCGATCGTGCCAGCGTGCGGCGATCTGTGATCGTGGCGCCGGCGAACCGCGGCGGATACCAGATGAGCGATTTCGTTTGGGTGCGAAGCTTGCAACCCTCTCAGGATCGCGACTTATTCAATCCACTCGAACCACCTGCCGGAAGTATCACTCCGGCGCTCGTGCCGGCGTTTTCGAAATCGGATGGAGCGCACTTCTATTTCGTTGCCTACCCTGCTTCCGGGAGCAACGCGAAACCTCTCGCCGACCTGTCTCTTTCCCAGAACGGGACCGCGATTGCCACCGTTCGTCTGGATCTTCCGCAACCGGATGCGGACGGCTCCTATCGGTTCCTGGGCACGATTCCGACCGCGAGCCTGGCGCCCGGCGAGTATGATGTGCAGCTAAAGACGAGCCTGCAAGGTCAAACCTCGGTGCTCGCGTCGCAGTTTGTGGTCCAGTAGGGCGTTACTGATTCACGTGCACGACTTTCGCCGGCGCAAAGCCGTTGAACCACGTGGACGACGCGTTGCTGTACGCACCGATGTCTTCTGAATAGACCAGATCCTCTATCTCCAATTT
>JASHOO010000240.1 GCA_030041035.1 Bryobacteraceae bacterium
TGGTTCTGCAATACCCTCCGCACAAGACCCGTGTTGTCTTAGTCATCTATCCGCCGATCCAGTTTGGGTTTACTGTCTCTCTTTTTATTGATTTACGCCGGTCGAAACAAGATTGCCGATGGTTGGGAGCGAGGAGTTAACCGCCATCCTGGATGCGACGCTAACCGACATTAACGTCCGGGCGCCGCCGCCTTCGAAAAGCACTAACTGGGGAAAACCCCAACTGACCTTCGGGATATGACATTAGTGTAATCGTCGTCGCTTTTCTCACACACTCAGGCACATGCTTGTTCACCGAAAACAAGAAATCAATAACGCTGAAAACTTGGTTGAAGGAGGGCGCGCTGAAGGCCGTGGGAGTACCTGTACATCTCCGTGTACTGGGTACTTGTAAATACACTACACTGCTCGGACGAAATGTTCAAGTACTTCTTCGCAACCGGCCCGACTCGCTATTATGGCTGCTGGTGGCTTCTCCACACCAGAATCGCGAGATCGAGATCAAACTGAGGGTAGCGGGCGCTCCAGCGGCGCGCCGCATTCTGCGAAAAGCGGGCTTTCGCGTCCACCGGCCACGGGTGTTCGAGGACAACATCGTTGTCGACACCGCAGATCTGGCGCTGCGTCAGGCGGGTCAACTGCTGCGCATCCGGCAAACGGGGCGCGAAGTTCTCCTCACCTATAAAGGCCCTGTCGAGCCCGGAAAGCACAAGTCGCGCGAGGAATTGGAAGTGACGCTAGCGGACGCAGGCCAGGTCGCGCTCATGTTCGAGCGGCTCGGCTTCCACCAGGTGTTCCGCTATCAGAAGTACCGGACCGAATACACACGGCTCCGCGAGCGCGGTACGGTCACGCTCGACGAAACGCCTATCGGATGCTTCCTCGAAATTGAAGGTGCGCCGGAATGGATCGACCGGACCGCCCGAAAGCTCGGCTTCGAGGAGTCGAGCTATATCACGGCAAGCTACGGAGGACTGTATTTCCGGCTGCGAAACGAGCGGGCCGACCTGCCGGCCGATATGGTCTTTCCGGGCCCCGCTACCTGATCTCCAGGATCTCTTTCTCTTTGTTGCGCGCCGCCTGATCCAGCTTGTCCATGTAGCCGTTGGTCATTTTCTGAATCTCGTCGAGTCCCCGGCGCTCTTCATCTTCGGCGATCTTTTTGTCCTTGAGCAGCTTTTTCGCCGCTTCATTGGCGTCGCGCCGGATGTTGCGGATGGCCACGCGATGATCCTCGGCCACCGCGTGCAGGTGCTTCACCAGCTCCTTGCGGCGCTCTTCGGTCAGCGGCGGAATCGGGATGCGAATCACCTTCCCGTCGTTCGCCGGATTGAGGCCCAGGTCGGAGGCGCGGATGGCCTTTTCGATGGCCCCGATGTGCGACACATCCCAGGGCTGCACCGTGATCAGCGTGGGATCGGGCACGTGCAGATTGCCGATCTGGTTCAACGGCGTCGGCGTGCCGTAATAATCCACCCGGATGTTGTCCAGCAGGCCGATGGATGCGCGCCCGGTGCGAATCGTGGCCATGGCGTGCTGCAGATCGCTGACGGCCTTCTCCATGCGGCTCTTGGCGCTCGACTCAATTTCTTTGACGGAGTTGAAGACTTGCCCGCTCGGGGCTGCGTGAGGTTCAGTTTTCATAACGTGCCTAGTGAATGACGGTGCCGATCGGCTCTCCCGCCGACATTCGCATTATATTGCCAGTCGTATTCAGATTAAAAACGACAATCGGGAGCTTGTTGTCCCGGCACATGGCCACCGCCGAGGCATCCATCACTCCCAGGCCCTGGGCCAGCACTTCCATGTACGAGACTTGCCGGTACATGACGGCGTCGGAAAATTTCAGGGGATCTTTGTCGTAGACGCCGTCCACCCGCGTTGCCTTGGCGATGATCTGGGCCTTGATCTCGAGAGCGCGCAGCGTGGCCGCTGTGTCGGTGGAAAAATAGGGATTCGAAGTGCCGCCCGCGAAGATCACGATGCGGCCTTTTTCCAGGTGCCGGATGGCGCGGCGCCGGATGTACGGCTCCGCCACCTGGTTCATCTGGATGGCGCTCATCACCCGGGTGGGCACTCCCATCTGCTCGAGCGCATCCTGCAAGGCCAGCGAATTAATCACCGTGGCCAGCATGCCCATGTGATCCGCCGTGACCCGGTCCATGTTGCGTGCTGCCGCGGCCACCCCGCGAAAGATGTTGCCGCCGCCCACTACGATTCCCAGCTCGATACCCGCCCGTGCCACTTCAGCCACATCACCGGCAAGCTGACGCACACGATCGGCGTCAATGCCGAACGTCGCGGCTCCGGCCATCACCTCACCGCTCAGCTTGAGCAGGATGCGCTGGTATTTCGGCACAAAATCACGCCTGCACGGGCTCGTGTACCGCAGCCTCTCCCGCGCTGCCCGTGGATGCCGGCGCGTCGCCCACCTTGAAGCGCGCGAAGCGGGAAACTACGATGTTCTCGCCCAGCTTGGCGATCTTGGTCTTGATCAACTGGTCGATGGTGAGCGTGTTGTCCTTGACGAACGGCTGCTCGTACAGGCAAACCGCTTCATAGAACTTCGCCAGCCGCCCCTCGATGATCTTGTCCAGGATTTTCTCGGGTTTCTTCTCGGCCAGCGCACGCGCGCGCTCAATATCCCGCTCCTTTTCGAGCGCTTCCGCCGTCACGTCCTCCTTGCGGACGAACTGCGGGTCCGCCGCTGCGATATGCATCGCCAGGTCGTGCACCAACTCCTGAAAGTCGCTCGTGCGGGCGACAAAATCCGATTCGCAATTCACCTCCACCAGCACGCCGAGCTGTCCGCCATGATGAATGTAGCTGCCGATCAGCCCCTGCTTGGTGGTGCGCGAAGCCTTCTTGACCGCCGAAGTAATGCCCCGCTTGCGCAGCACTACCTCCGCTTCCGCCAAGTCCCCCTTGGCTTCCACCAGCGCGCTCTTGCACTCCATCATGCCTGCGCCGGTGCGCTCGCGTAGTTGTTTGACAAGTTGTGCGGTAATCTCCGCCATGTTTCGTTCCTTGGATCAGGACTGCCGCTCCGCCATGCGAGCGCAGACACAACCTCGTCTCTGCCTCCCGCAGCCTTCGCGGTGAATGAAATCTCTTAATGTCCGCTTTCGGTAACGGCCGGCTCGGCAATCGGCGCCGCGGTTTCCGACGCGGGCCCCTTCCGCGGCGACTCCACCGGCTCTTCGTCTACGAAAGTCTCCGCCATGATTTCTTCGGCGTATTTGGGATCGACGTACTGGCTGTAATCCTCGATCCGCTCCTCGGCCGGCGCCTCCGCTACGATTTTTTCGGCAGTGAAGTCCTGCTCCGTCGCCAGTGCGCGGCCTTCGATGACGGAATCCGCTATCTTGCTCGTGAACAGGCGGATGGCGCGCAAGGCGTCATCGTTGCCCGGTATCACCCAATCCACTTCGTCGGGATCGCAGTTGGTGTCCACAATCGCCACCACCGGTATCCCCAGCCGCCGCGCTTCCTTCACCGCAATCGCTTCCTTATTGGAATCGATCACGAAGACCACATCCGGCAGCCCCGGCATGTCCTTGATCCCCGCCAGGTTCTGCTCCAGATGCTTGCGCTCCCGCTCCAGGCGAATGACCTCTTTCTTGGGACGCGCGGCGTAACCGCCGTCGGTGGCCATCGCCTCCAGTTCCTTGAGCCGCTTGATCGACTTCTGCACCGTCGTCATATTGGTCAGCAGCCCGCCCAGCCAGCGCTGATTCACGAAGAACATCTGGCAGCGCGCGGCCTCCTCGGCGATGGCCTCCTGCGCCTGCCGCTTGGTGCCCACAAACAACACGTTCTTGCCCTGCGACGCCATCTCGCCCACGAACCGCGCCGCGTCCTTGAACATCTTCAGGGTCTTTTGCAGGTCGATAATGTAAATGCCGTTGCGTTCGCCGAAGATGTATTCCTTCATCTTCGGATTCCAGCGCTTGGTCTGGTGCCCGAAATGAACGCCCGCTTCGAGCAATTCCTTCATTGAAATTGCTGGCAAACTACCTCCTTAACCGATTTTGGACAGACGTGAGCCTGCCGCGCCCGCTGCCCAAACGCTCGCGGTCCAAAGCGAGATTTGCGCGCGCCGGTTCAGCCGGGGTTTCGAACCCGGAGCGCCGGGGTTGCACAATACAAAAACCACAGCACTCCGTAATCATGACTAGCGTTTGGAGAATTGGAAGCGCTTGCGCGCCCCCTTCTGGCCGTACTTCTTGCGCTCGTGCGCCCGCGGGTCGCGAGTCAGCAGCCCCAGCTTCTTGAGACGCTGGCGCAACTCGCCGTTGAACTCCACCAGAGCCCTGGCGATTCCGAGCCGCGCTGCTCCCGCCTGACCGGCAACGCCTCCGCCGGTCGCCAGAATCAACACATCAAACTTGTCAGCGGTTTCCGTCGCCAGTAAAGGCTGCTTCACCGGTACCCGCAGGGACTCACTTGGAAAATACGCTTCGAACGCACGCCCGTTTACCTTGATTTCGCCCGTTCCCGGTCGCAGAAATATCCGCGCCACCGACGTCTTCCGCCGTCCCGTTCCCAAATACTGCACAGTTGTTGCTGGCACTCGCTCGTCTCTCCTGGCTATGCGACCTGTCGCGCCTGCGGCTTCTGCGCGCTGTGCGGATGCTTGTCGCCCGCATACACCCGCAGCTTGCGATACATCTGCTTACCCAGCTTGGTTTTCGGAAGCATGCCGAAAATGGCGTCTTCCACCATGCGCACCGGCCGCGTCGACCTCATCTTGCGCGCGCCCACCGACACCAGCCCGCCCGGATACCCGGTAAACCGGTGATACAGTTTCTGCTCGTCCTTCTTGCCCGTCAGTTTTACTTTCGCGGCGTTGATCACAATCACGTGATCGCCCGTGTCCAGAAATGGCGTATACGTGGCCTTGTGCTTACCCATCAATAACATGGCCGCCTGGCTCGCCAGCTTCCCCAGAACTACGTTTTCCGCGTCCACCACGTGCCACACACGCTGGATCTCAGGCTTGGACGGAAACTCCGTACTCATCGACACACGTCTCCACTCATGTAGTTCAACTTATTCAGGCTACCGGACGCGCCAATCGATTGTCAATTGCGCGCGTCCGGCCATGATTGCTTTACCAGCGCCCCCGGCCGCCCCGGCGGAATCCTCCGCCGCCGCTCGACGCCCGCTCCGCCTTCGGCCGTGCTTCGTTCACGTTGAGCGCCCGGCCGCCCAAGTCTGTGCCGTTCAAAGCCGCAATGGCCCGGTCCGCTTCCGCGTCATTCGGCATCTCGACAAAACCAAAACCCCGCGGCTGGCCCGTATCCCGGTCGGTGATAATGTTCACGCGGTCCACGACCCCATGAGTTTCAAACAGCGATTTCACGCTCTCTTCGGTTGCCCCATAACTGAGGTTTCCAACAAAAATGTTCTTCATCCAAAATTTCCTTTTCTCTCATTCTGATTTGAAGGCAGCTAATGGGGCAGACAGGAACAACGCGCCAAGCGCGTGAAGCTACTTACCGAATCGGCAGGGCGATCAAATACTCTACTAGTGTATCAGTAAATCAGCCTCGGCGCCCGCCCTAGGTGACACCCGTGATCACACCGCTCAACGAAGGAATCGTGAAAAGCACATATCCGGCCGCATTGGCGCTTGTGCTGGCGACCCCCAGCGCCAGCGCAACGAACGGCTGCCCGTTACCGGGGACGTTAAACGACCCGGAAAAATCCGACGGCAGAGAAGTAAACTGATCCAACGCGTTAAAGGCAATGTGTCCATTGGCGGGCACAGAAATCTGAGCCGTCCCCACCAGCGCCCCGGTGGCTCCGTCGTAAGCGTACACCGTCAGTTGCAAAGTGTTAGCCTGCGACGGGTTGTAAAATGCAAATGCCGTGGATGTATTACCCCCATCGACCCAGAATGCCGTGGTCGTATTAGCCGCCGGCACGCCGATGCCAGTCACCAGATCACTCCCGATCGTGTACCAATAGGTCACTCCTCCAATGACCACGGCGCTGCACTCTAACTGAGCCGAGCCCTCGAGTGGATTCGCCGAGCCGTCGCCCAGACCGCTCGTGTCGAGCGTGGCGGTTCCTCCAGCCGGTATACTCAGGCTCACGCTGTCGAGCGCAAGAGAAATCGCCGCCTTCGCCCGCGGGTGAGCGCGAGCCGTTGGTCCCGCTCCCGGGTCCGAATCGTACGACAGCGCGAGCGGATTGCCCTCATCATCGAAGGTGCTGAACATACACCCGACCGGGCTACTCCCGGGGTTGTTGACCGCTATCTCCGAAAACCAGCCCGCGCCGTCGGCGATATGCGCGATGTATTGCACAAACTGAGCCTTGAGCGGCGGCGCCCCACCCAGAAAAAATACCAAACAAGCGACACACGTTAGCCGGATTTTCACGCTGTTCTCCTCCTCGTGGCGGGTCTTCGGCGAACAACCCTCCCTGCAAATCCCGCCCCCGGAATTTGGGACATCATAAGCGCTTTCTTCAGGGTGCGCAAGCGGCTACCAGGCTCGTTCTCGAAAATGACCGCAGTTGACCGCGGCTACTTCGCACTCGGCTGTACGGGGGTCTTCTTGGCCGCCCGCCGGGACGGCCTCGCCGGCTCGCTCAGCCGCACCACAGCCGCCGCCGCCATCAGTCGCACGCCGTCGTTGCCGTCATTCATCACCGGCTCGACCTTCGCAATGTCCGGCGCCGCGCCACGCTGGCCGATGGCGCGAACCACCGCCGCCCGCACAGCCGCACTCTTGTCGGTAAGGTTGCTTTCCAGTTCCTGAAGCGACCGCGCATCCGGGTCCGTCGCCAGCAGCCGGGCGCAGGCCGTCCGCGCCGCGGCCCCTTTGTCCTTCAGGAGCTCCTCGCCAAACCATACGCCGATGGAAAACGGTCCCAGCAACCCGGCGGCTTCGTTGATGCCGATCTTTGCCAGCGCCATCGGATCGTGCAGCTTGTTCTTCGCGGTACGCACTTCACCTTGTATGAATCCGGGGCCGCTCTTCCGCTCGCCTGCCAGCACACCCCAGAGAATGTCGCGCCCGGTCTGATCCCCCATATTCCACAGCGCCTGCGCCGCGGCAAATTCCACTTCGGCCGAGTCGTCATCCAGCGCCTGCCTCAGCCGGGGCCGCGCGGCACGCGCCTGCACTTCCCCCAGCGCCGCCGCCGCCGTCATCCGCACCGTGACCTCTTTGTCCCCCAACCCCGCTTCCAGCAGGTCAACCACGTGCGTCGTCGGCCCGATCGATCCCAGCGCCGTCAGAGCCTGGATACGCCGCGCCGTCCCACCGTCGGAGAGGCCTTGATGTAACAGGTCCCAGGCCGTGCTGTCCGCGTTCGCCGCGCAAAGCACAGCCGGAATGAAGCAGAGGAGAGCCAAGTTCGGGTGCATGGATTCCCAAATCTTACACCCGCCCGGCGAACGCTCAGGTGCTCTTGGCGCCTTTCGTAGGACTGATCAGGATATGGGCGTTGCGCCCTTCCATGCGCGGCGTGCCTTCCACCGAGCCGAATGCCGCCAGGTCCTCGGCGAAACGCGTTAGCAGTTTCTTGCCGAGATCCGTGTGCGCAATCTCACGCCCGCGGAACTGCACCACCGCCTTCACGCGGTTGCCCTCTTTCAGAAACCGGATGGCGTGGTTCTTCTTGAAATCGTAGTCGTGATCGTCGGTGTTGGGCCGGAATTTCAGCTCTTTCACCTGCACTACGTGCTGCTTTTTCTTGGCGTCGTGCTGCTTTTTCTTCTGCTCGTACTGATAATGGCCGTAATCGATGGCCTTCGCTACCGGCGGCACCGCCGTGGGCGATACCACTACCAGATCCAGCCCCATCTCCTGCGCTTTGCGCAGCGCCTGCGCCGTCGGCATGACTTCAGCCGTGCCGTCCGGAAAAACCGCGCGGACCTCCTTGTACCGGATGGTCTCATTCACGTTCTCTCTGCGGGTCTGTTTGCGCGGCGGGAAGTTTCTGCCAGGATACATGCAGTAATTTGCGTCGAGACTATTCACGGTTAGTGTACTTGGATTTCAGCGGTTTGGCAATCGCCGGTTTGGCGTCAGCGCCAACAGGTACCGGACCAGGGGACCTCCCCGGACTCTTCAGCGTCCGCGCCTGCATCATCACCTCGCGAATCGAATCCACCACGATCTGCGGCTGCTCCGACGCCATCAAATGCCCCCTTTGGGTTTCAATCAGCTTGCCGTATTTCGACCGCCCGGCCAGATCCACCTGGAGAGCGTGCCAATCCATGGCCAGTCTGTCCGCCTCCGTCTGCGGCTCGCCTACCAGCCGCTTATGCTCTAACACGACGAGCGGGATGTCGAAATGCCACTCCAGCCGCTGCCCAGGCTCCAGTTGGCCGGCGGCCCTCAGAAAGTCATTCCGATCGAACCGCCCGTCCTGGGTCGCATAACGGTCGGCAATCGCCGGCGAGATCGCCGCATAGTGGCTGTACTGTTCCTCGTGCGACGAATCGACCAGAACCATGCCCGCGACTGACCCCGGATAGCGTGCCGCGAAACGCCTAGCGTAGATCCCGCCTAGCGACCACCCCACCAGCACGTACGGGCCTGGGATCTTTTCGATTTCCAGAAGCCTGTGCAGGTCATCCACCACGGTGTCCGGAGTCTGCGGTTTCCCCGGCTTTTCACTGTGTCCTTCACCGGCGCGATCGTAGCTGCAAACTCTCGAAAACTCCTGCACCTTCGACTGCACGCTCTTCCATATATCCAGTCCTGCCCCGAGGCCGTTTTCGAGAACCACCGTCATCTCCGACTGTCCGCCCGAGCAGTCGACGAACAGCCGATGTCCCCCCACATCCACCAGGTGACCGTCCTCGCCCCACGCAACGAGCGCCAGTGCCGCGGTCAGCCCGAAACATCCGATCACTTTTCTCACGGTCACTGTTAGACGCCGGCCCTTTGCCAGCTGTTCCCGCGTCTTCGTCTCGGGTTCGTCATAAACTGCGTCAATCAGCCGCCTATACTGAGGTATGCCCGCCCGCATCGTCTGGCTCCTGTGGGTGCCTTTGGCCGCTGCATGCGTTCATATCTTTGAGGAGTTTGCCTGGCCGGGCGGCTTCCTGCGCTGGTACCAGAAATATCGCGCGCATTCCAAGAGCGTCAATCGGCGCTTTCTCGTCGTTATCAACGCCGGCCTTTTGATCACCCTGTTCGAGGCCGCCCTGGCGGGCCGCACTCCAGTCGGTGTGCCGTTATTGCTCACCTTCTCCGCCATCCTCTTTTCGAACGGCTGTTGGCACATCCGGGCCAGCTATCAGAGCCGCTCCTATTCGCCCGGCGCAATCAGCGGGACCTTGCTCTATCTGCCCCTGCCGCTATTCGAATACGCTGGTTGGATGCAACTGGGTCGCGCCTCGGCGTGGACCGCGATACTGGCTTTCGTGATCGGCAGTTCGTATCCGATGTGGTCGGCGCTATATCACAGGAAACCCAAACCCGCGGCGCCGGCAACACACGTACCGTAGGGGCGAGGCCTGGCCTCGGCCCGCGCTTGCTGCTGTCAGGATGACTGCGATCGCCGCATCAAGACAGCCGTCACAGTTGCGCGGAACGAAGCAGGTCCCGCGCTGTCTTCGCCGCCCACGCTGCGCTCAACCACAGTGCGGCGCCGGCTCCCGCGGCCAGG
>JASHOO010000241.1 GCA_030041035.1 Bryobacteraceae bacterium
AGAACTGGTGGCCAAGGTGCGGGAAGTCCGGCCGCGGGACGATCTCGCTCCACTAGAACGAGCCTTCCGTTTCGCTTCCGAGAATCACAAGCTGCAAACGCGCGATTCCGGCGACCCCTACATGGTGCATCCGCTGATGGTGGCGCACCTGCTGGCGGACATGCGCATGGACCAGGTCAGCCTGGAAACGGGCCTGCTGCACGACGTGGTGGAAGACACAAGCGTCACCGTGGAGGACGTTCGCAAGAACTTCGGCGAGGACGTGGCACGCTGCGTGGATGGCGTCACCAAGCTGAGCAAACTGGATTTCTTCTCGGCCGAAGAACGGCAGGCGGAGAGCTTCCGCAAAATGCTGCTGGCGATGGTGAACGACATCCGGGTGATCATCGTCCGCCGGCCCTTTCTTGCCCTCTTTGTACTTCCAGTGCGCGGCGATGCCCTCTTCCGCGATGCGGTGCATTTCCTCGGTCCGGATCTGCACCTCGAAGTGCCGGCCCTCCGGCCCCACCACTGACGTATGCAGCGACTGATACAGGTTCGGCCGCGGAATCGCGATGAAATCCTTGATCCGCCCCGGCACAGGACGCCATTCGTTGTGGATCACCCCCAGCGCCGCGTAGCAATTCTTCACCGAATCGGTAACGATCCGCACCGCCATCAGATCGTAAACCTGCTCGATCGTGATTTTCTGGCGCTTCATCTTCTGGTAAATCGAATACGCGCGCTTCAGCCGCCCTTCGACCCGCGCTGGAATCCCTTCGCGCCGCAACTCCGCTTCGATCATCTGCCGCACTTTGCCCAACAACTCTTCATTAGCATGCCGGCCCGATTCGATCAGCCCCGTGATTTCTTCGTACGCCGGCGGATCGATGTGCCGGAACGCCAGATCCTCGAGCTCACCGCGTATTTTGCCCATGCCCAGCCGGTGAGCGATGGGCGCATAGATCTCGATGGTCTCCCGCGCAATGCGCTCGCGCCGCTCGGCGTTCTGGATGAACCCCAGCGTGCGCATGTTGTGCTGCCGGTCCGCCAACTTGACGATAATGACTCGGATGTCGTTTACCATCGCCAGCAGCATCTTGCGGAAGCTCTCGGCTTGCCGTTCCTCCGCCGAGAAGAAATCCAGTTTACTCAGCTTGGTGACACCGTCCACGCACCGCGCGACATCCTCGCCGAAGTTCTTGCGCACGTCCTCGATCGTGACGCTGGTGTCCTCTACCACGTCGTGCAGCAGGCCCGTCTCCAGGCTCACCAGGTCCATGCGCATGTCCGCGAGCAGGTGCGCCACCATCAACGGATGCACCATGTATGGGTCGCCCGAGTCGCGTGTCTGCAGTTTGTGATTTTCCGAAGCGAAGCGGAAGGCCTTTTCGAGCGGCGCCAGGTCGTCCCGCGGACGCATCTCCCGGACCTTGGCGACAAGATCTCTGAACAGCCTGTCTACGGGAGATTCATCCGGCGGTGCAATCGGTAGGCCACCGCCCGTTTCCGGCGAAATGCCGATGCCGTTAGGTTCGGTAGCCACTTCTTAATTGTAGGGGTGTAAGGCCTCCGGTGTCAGGTGCCTGCAGGCGAAACCCGAAACCCGGCACCTGAAACCTGCTCTTTACTCCGCGTTGATTCCCGTGGTCGTGGGTTTGCGTGAGGCCTTGATTTTCTTGGTCTCCATGGCCTTCTGCACCCAACTATCCGCGGTTTCGATGTCCTTCTTGTACTCTTCCGGCGTGTCGTCCAGATCGGCGCGCTCCCGAATCAGCAGATTGATGTACGCCATGGCGTCGTCGTACTCTTTGTCGATGTCTAACGCCTTCTGCAGATCGTCGATGCCGCCGTTAATCAAGGGTAGATATTGCGCCTTCAGCTCCTCTTTAACCTTCTTGTCTTTGATCGGTCCCGCCGCATCCGGAGTCATACCCAGCTTCGCGCGCGCCGCACCGTACACTGGATACCATTTGGTCCACACAATCACGCCCAGCGTGTAATAGGCTTCCTTGTCCTTGGGATTCAACTCCAGGATCTTCTTGTTCCACTCCTCCGCCAGGTCCAGCTTCTTCTCATAGAAATACAGCGAGGCGATGGACTTGGTGGCGGTGTCGTTCTTCGGATCCATCTCCAGCACTTTCTTGAACTGCTCCAGAGCGTGGTCCGCCATTTGCTGGTTTTCCGGGGACTCCGCCCCCGGAATGTACTGCATGTAATACGCCATGGCCAGGTAAAGCCGTGGCGGCGGCCAGTTCGGATCCAGCCTCACCGCTTCTTCGAAGCGCTCTACTGCCTGCGCATACTGGGCGTTGCGAAATGCCTGCGAGCCCTTGTTGAGGTTGTCGCGCGCCTTGAGCTTGTTGCAGCCGGTGGCCAGAAACGCCAGCCCGGCCACCGCCAGGAGCGCCGCCAGGTTCCGCTTCATTACTGTCCGGCCTCCACCTTGGCAGTCATCAGACCCACCTTGTCAATGCCGGCTCCATGCGCGATGTCGATGGCCCGCGCCACGTACTGATACTCCAGGTCCGGGTCACCCTTCACAAACACCACCCGCTCCGCACGCGTCTTGAAGATTTCCTCCAGCCGTCCACCCAGGCGCTGCTCATCCGTGTCTTCCTGGTTGATCTTCATCGAGTGATCTTTGAAGATCTGAATCACCACCGTCCGCTGGTCCGACTGTTGTTGTTGCTGGTTCGGAGGCGGAGGCTGCGGTACCAGCGCCTCGAGCCCTTTCGGCGTCAGGGGCGTGATCACCATGAAAATAATGATCAGCACCAGCAAAACATCGATCATCGGGGTGATGTTAATGTCGGACATCGCCCCGCCCTTACCTCCAACTGCCATGCTCATAAAATTGCTCCCATGACTCCCTTGCGCGCTCTACTGTCCCGCCGCAGACCCCGCCGTGCCGGTGGGTTTCTGCTTTTCCTGAATCTGCTCGGTCAACAGCCCAAGCTGGTCTACACCCGCCGCGCGCAGATTGTCCACCACGTCCACCACCTTCTCGTAGCGGGCCCGCGAATCCGCACGCAAAAACACCATGTGATCGATCCGGTTCGCTAGCAGGTCCTTCACCTTCGGCGCCAGGTCTTCCGGCGCCGTCTTGGTGCTTCCCAGAAAGCAGTCCCCGTTGCGTGTCACTGCCACGATGATGGCGTCGGTCTTGTCCGCCGCCTGCATGGCGATCGGATTTTTCGTGCGCACCATGTCCACACTCACGCCCTTGCTCAACATCGGCGTGATGACCATGAAGATGATGAGAATGACCAGCATCACATCCACCATGGGCGTCACGTTGATATCGGTCACCGGGGGCGGAGCCGAGTGCTTCATCATTAACGACATAGCAAACTCCCCTTTTTCAACCTGGACCCCCAGGCACCCAATCCGGCGCCCGGGAGTCCTCGCAGATTTGGCCGCTGAACGCTAAAAGCCTATTTCCGGGCCGTGGCCGTGCGCTGCGAACGCTTCAGGAAATAGTCGATCAACTCGGAGCTCGAGTTGCCCATCTCCACGTCGAACGCCTCGATCTTGCCCGTAAAGTAGTTGTACATCCAGACCGCAGGAATGGCCACGAACAATCCGATAGCCGTGGTCACCAGCGCTTCCGAAATTCCACCCGCCACCGCGCCCAATCCGGTCGACTTCTCCGTCGAAATCGAAGTGAACGCGTTGATGATGCCGACCACCGTTCCGAACAGCCCCACGAAGGGAGCCGTCGAACCAATCGTCGCCAGGCCGCTGATGCCGCGTTTCAGCTCCGCGTGCACAATAGCCTCGGAGCGCTCCAGAGCCCGCTTGGATGCTTCGATCTCCTCGCCCGGAATCTCCGAGCTGATCTGGTGCGCCTGGAACTCCTGCAAACCCGCCACCACCACCTTGGCCAGATGGCTCTTCTTGTAGCGGTCCGCAATCTTCACCGCCTCGTCCAGCTTGCCTTCGCGCAAGGCACCCGCTACCGCCGGCGCGAACTGTCGCGACTGCTTCCGTGCTGCACTAAACGCCATTAAGCGGTCAATCATGACGCCGATGGACCACGCCGACATCAAGAACAGCACGCCGACCACAATCTTCGCCAGCATGCCCATCTGGTGCCACAGGGAGCGGATGTCCCACCCCACTGCCCCACCTTCCTGAAACAACCAAAACGCCCAAACCTGCAATTGTAAAAACATCGTTCCTTTTCTCCTGCGTGAAATGTGTTACTTCTAGCGTTCAGCTAATCCCTACTGCAAACTCTCGCTACTGGCTCAACGTGAAATTCACGTCGATCACCGTCGCCACCTCTACCGGCTCTCCATTCAGCAGCGTCGGCCTGTAGAGCCACTGCTTGACCGCTTCCTCTGCCGCCGGAACCAACAATGGATGCCCGCTGATCAGTTGCAGGTTCTGGATGGTTCCATCTTTGCCGATAATCGCATTGAAGCGCACCACGCCCTGAATGCGGGCCTGCTTCGCCAGCGGCGGATAAATCGGCTTCGGCTGCCGGATCAAATTCGCTTGCTGCACCTGGCCGCCCACGCGAATGCGCTGCACCGTCGGCTTCTTCTGCTCCACCGGCGGCGGAGGAGGTGGTGCCGCGGTCGGTACCGCCCCTATGATGCCTCCGATCACGCCGCCCGCAGTCCCCCCCGGCACTCCGCCGGGTACGCCGCCCACCACTCCGGCTGAGGCCGAAGGCGGTGGCAGCTCTTCTTCCTTAATCATGGCGATGTCTTTCGGAATGGCCTTCGGTGCCATCAGCCGGCCGGCGTCAAACTGGCGCGGGATTACCTTGATCATCTTCACCGGCGCGGCCGCCGGTGGCGGTGGCGGAGGAGGCGGCGGTGGCGGTGCCGTAAACAGCGCGGTCAGCTGCGTCTTCGGTAACGCATCGAAGTAGATCATCGGAATCAGGATGGCGATCCCGATGGCCAGAATCTGGGCCCCGAACGATACCATCACCGTCCAGGTCCGGTTCGTCTTTCCTACTCCCTCCACAAATGTTTGCTCAAACATATCGCCTTAACCTTTCGCGTCTCGCCGCCGGGCATCGCGCCCGCCGGAATTATAATTACTTGGCTGCTTTCACCGAACTCTTCCGCGCCGATTCTTTCGCCGGGCTGAGCTTTGCCGGCGCCATCACTACGCTTGCTTTCTTCCGTGCGTCAAACCAGTTGTGCCAGAACAAGACAATCGGGCTGGCTACAAACACCGAGGAATATGTCCCGATTAGAATCCCCACGACCAGCGCAAATGAAAAACCATGCAACACCGGCCCGCCGAACAGGAACAGCGCCAGCACCGTCAGGAAGGTCAAACCCGAAGTCATGATCGTCCGGCTCAGGGTCTGATTCACGCTCCGGTTGATGACCTGCTCGAGCGGCTCGCGCCGCGACAGCTTCAGGTTCTCGCGAATCCGGTCGAAGATCACGATAGTGTCGTTCATCGAATAGCCCACGAGTGTCAACAGCGCTGCAATCACCGTCATGGTGATTTCCTTATCAAATAAGGAGAAAAAACCGATGGTGATGATGGTGTCGTGAAAACACGCCACCACCGCCCCCACGCCGTAAATCCACTCGAATCGAAACGCTATATATACCAACATTCCACCGAGCGCGGCAAGCGTCGCCCAGATCGCCCGCTGCCGCAGTTCCGCGCCCACCTGCGGGCCCACTATTTCCACATCGCGCACCGCAAACGGTGCCAGGTAACACTCCTGTCTCAGGGTGTTGATCACTTCCGGTTTCAAGCCCGGAATCGCCGACAATTGGTCGAAACTCGTCATCAGGCCCGAGCGCGGCGGCGTATCCCGGAAATCCACGAGGTCCCTCGCCAGTTTTTGCAGCTGTTCATCAGACATCGCTACGTTGTTCCGCGCCAATGCGTCCCGCAGCCGGTCCGCCAGCGCCTCCCGGCTGGCACTGTTGAAATCCAGCTTTCCCGGAACCGGCTTGCCGATCGTTGCTTCGAGCGTCTCCAGAACCGTTCGCCGGTTCTGGTCGAGTTGCCGGTTGTTGGCCAGTTCCGTCCCGATCGCCACTTCGCCTGACTGTGACTCGAACGTCTCTACGCTCACTCCGCCCGACACCCTTTTAGACACCGCCGAACGAATCTCGTCTATGGGCGCCTTTCCGGCAAACTTCACCGTCATCACCATGCCGCCCTTGAAGTCGATTCCGTATCGCGGCCCGCCCTTCACCCACAGGCTGACTATGCCCGCCACCGATAGCACCAGCGAAGCCCCAATGAACGGCCATTTCCACCCTAGGAAATCGTAGTTTGTATTCTTGAATAACTCC